>JAITNT010000063.1 GCA_031290295.1 Clostridiales bacterium | reverse complement strand
TAACTTGCCTAAATACCTCGCTTTTGTACCCTTTTATTATCTCATACTTCATACCTCTATTATATCATACTTGAAGAGGTTTTGCAACAAGTCTAATGACGGATAGGGTTGGTTTTATTTGTATGGGGCGGTGAAAGCGGCGAAGAGGGGAAGCGGATAGAGTTAAACTGGATTCCTACGGCGCGCTAGCGCGCCTCTGAATGACATGGCTACTTTTTAACCGAACAAAATGAGTACGCAGTAATAACCCGGATAAAACTATGCCGTTGAAGTCCGCCCGAATGCGGAGAAGCGAGACGAAGCCGCCGCAAAGGCGGCGGAGCGAGCACGCATTCGCGTCCGGGCGGATTAGCGGCGAAGAGATGTTTCGACTGCGCGATAGCATTGACATTGATAGGGTTTTATTCGTATTCGGTGCGGGTGGCACAGGCATTGACAGGGTTTTACTGGTATAGCGTACGGAAGAATGGCACAATGCAATTAAGACGGAGCGCAGCAAAATCGCATTTTTGCGGAGCGACCCCGTTGGAAGTCCGACTGAATCGGATTAAGCAAGCAAGGCGTTAGCCGCTGCGCAGCGCCGATTCACGCTTGGTCGGCTGACTTCGCGCGCATTCGCATCCGGGCGGCTTTAATTTAGTACCCCAAATACTCCACCCCGTTGAGCATGACCTCGTTGATCTGCTCCGAGGTTACCGTATAGAACACGATTTTGCCTTGCCGCTTGCTCTTTACCGCGCCTACGCTTTTGAGGATTCTGAGCTGATGAGAAACGGTGGTTTGATTTAGCCGCAGCATTGCCGAAATATCGTTTACACACATTTCGGAAATCGTCAGCGCGGACACGATTCTTATACGCGTTACGTCGGAAAAAATGCTGAAGAAATTTACAAGCCCTTCCAGCACCTCGTCCGGCGGCATATACTCGTCGATTTTGTTCTGAATACGCTTGTCAAGCAGCATTACCTTATTTGTGTTGCTCATATATATGTCCCCCTCGTCAAAAATTTCTCGCGTTTAGCTGCAAGTTTATTGTGATACCCGCATATGCCGATATCTGCATATATAATAATATTATTGTAATATTTTTCGCGGCGGTTTGCAATATTGTAACAATGTCGACTTTTGCCGCATATTGAATAATACCCGAAAAATTTAGTGTTTTTTGTATAAAGCGAGGTAGAGCGGTGTTTGGCGATAACGGAATTTTTGTGATGATTTTGCTTATAATGTTTTTGCAGAACAGAGATGACGAGGGTTTGGGGACGTTAGGCGGAGGCAAAAACCGAATTAACGAAATATTATTGATTTTGCTGATAGTGGGCAGCCTTAACAATAATGATAACGGCGGAGGCGATTGCGGAGACGGCGCTAATTGCAATAGATTTTAGGTTCGGAGTGAATAAAACCCTAAGGGCTTTTATTCGGTCTGTTGTATAAAATGCGTTTGCTCAGGTTTTTGGCGGCGCGACGCTTGAAAATTTATCGCCGTTAGGGTATAATTAATATACAAGGTTATCTGGCGCCCGCGCGGGCGCTCTGTGTAAACCGACGAATATTTCAAATGCCGAACGGTTGGTGATATGAACGATATTATTGCGGACAAGCTTAATACTTTGCCCCAAAATCCCGGGGTTTATTTGATGTACGATGCGGACGGAACGATTATTTATGTCGGGAAAGCCAAGGTTCTTAAAAACCGCGTACGTCAATACTTCCACGCGGGCGTAAAAACGGAAAAGGTAATGGCGATGGTCGCGCGGATTGCCGACCTGTCCTATATCATAACCAACAGCGAGCTTGACGCGCTCGCCTTAGAATCCAACCTTATTAAGAAAAACAAGCCGCAGTACAATATTCTTCTGAAGGACGATAAAAGCCATCCGTATCTCAAGATCGACCTCGCCAAGGAATACCCGAGCTTGGAAATTACGCGGAGATTGAAGCGCGACGGCGCAAAATATTTCGGACCCTTTATCGGAGTGTCCGTCAAGGAAGTATTCGGACTCGTCAACAGCGCGTTCGGGTTGCGCATGTGCGAGTATAAGAGCTTCCCAAAAAACCACCGCGAGTGCCTGAATTACCACATAGGGCTTTGTACGGCGCCGTGCACGCGCAGGATAACGCCCGAGGATTACCGTGTGATTGTCGATAAGGTGATAGCCTTTTTGACGGGGAAGGACGACGACACGGTCGAAATTCTTACCAAAAAAATGGAGACAGCCGCCGAAAACGAAATGTTCGAGCAGGCGATTGTTTACCGCAACCGCATAGCGCAGGCGGAGAAGCTCAAGACGCGGCTGATAATGTCCATGCCGCGCGACACAAACGCCGATATAATTTACTACTCTACCAACGGCGCGTATTCGGCGGTGAGCGTGCTCGTTATCAGGGCGGGGAAGACGCTCGGCTGCGAGACGTTTCCGTTCACGGAGGCGAATTTGAGTATAGCCGAGTCGGTGTCTACCTTCCTGCCGCAGTACTACGACGGCTCGCGCGTGCTGCCGGAGGAGGTAATATTGCAGGTCGACCCCGAAAATCTGCCCGCGATTAAGGAGTGGATGCGCACGAAATATAAGCGCGCGGCGACGGTGCTTGTGCCTAAGCAGGGCGTCAGGGCGCAGCTTCTGGACAATACGCGCCTGAACGTCGAGGACTATTTGGAAAAATCTAAGGACAAGCTTATCCGCGACTTCGATTTTACCGCGGGCGCGTGCGAGCTGCTGCAAAAGGAGCTGGGGTTGAGCGTCTTTCCTAAACGCATCGAATGCTTCGATATCAGCAACATAAGCGGAACGGACAAGGTCGCGTCTATGGTTGTGTTCGATTCGGGTACCGCCGACCGCGCGTCGTACCGCCGTTACCGCATAAAAACCGTGGAGGGCGCGGACGATTTCGCGAGCATGAACGAGGTGCTGAAGCGGCGTTTTGCGCGGCTTGACGACGCGGCGTTCGGTCGGCGTCCCGACCTTATCGTGGTGGACGGCGGCAAGGGGCAGCTTAGCGCGGCGCTCGACGCTATGCGCGAGGCGGGCGTTACCGTGAATATGGCGGGACTTGCCAAACGCTTAGAGGAGATTTATTTGCCGGATAAGCCCGTGCCGGTGAGACTCCCGAGAAATCACTACGGGTTGCGCCTGCTGGAGCGTATCCGCGACGAGGCGCACAGGTTTGCGATAACCTATCACCGGAATATGAGAAGCGGACGGTATTTGAGCGAGCTGGAGAACGTGGAGGGCGTGGGCGCGGCGCGCTTGAGGGCGCTTTACCGCGCTTACCGCTCGATAGACAAAATCAAGGATGCCGCCGTAGACGAGCTTTGCGCCGTCAAATCGATCGACAAACGCACGGCGCAAAATATTTACGACTATTTCAGGGCAAAAAAATAGCCTTTGCGGGCGGTTTGTGATATTATAAAAGGACTACATGATTAACGGAGCGGAAATTGGATAGCACGGCGACAAGCGCAACGGATAATACGTTATCAAAAAAATACGGTATAGTAGTCTCGGATTTTGACGGCACGCTTTTGAGGAGCGACGACACCGTAAGCGCGGACACCGTAGCCACAATAAAGGCGTTTATACAAAACGGCGGTCTTTTTATGATAGCTACGGGCAGGATGTACGACGGTATACACAACAGGCTTGCCGACGTCGGGCTTGACAAATACGA
This sequence comes from Clostridiales bacterium, assembly GCA_031290295.1. Classification (GTDB taxonomy): domain Bacteria; phylum Bacillota; class Clostridia; order Christensenellales; family DUVY01; genus JAITNT01. Next base: position 3,298 of record JAITNT010000063.1, on the reverse strand, counting down.
TTTTCCGCTGATTGCATATCAGGGCAGTCTTGCGCGTACGGCGGTTACGGGCAAGGAGCTTTTCCGCGCGACGATCGACCGCAAGACGTCGTCTGAAATACTTGCTTTTGCCGAGGAGAAGGGGCTTTTCACACAGATTTATATCAACGGACGGATAAAGACCGCCGCGCTCGCCGAGCCGTCCTTGTCTTATGCAAGGTACATGGGCGCGGGGCTTGACGCGGTAGGGCGGCTGTCCGAGTATATTTTGCGCGCGGACGGCGAACCTGAAAAAATTCTGTGCATTCTCGCCGACAAAAATTCGCGCGAGGTAATCAAGGTGTTTGCGGAGCGTTTCGGCGGCAGGGTAAAGCTGATGTCCTCGACCGGCACGTTTGTAGAGGCCGTTCCGCTTAATTCGGGCAAGGACGTTGCGGTAGAGCGCGTACTGCGCGCTTACGGCAAAACGATGGACGATATAATAGCCTGCGGCGATAACCTAAACGATTTGGATATGGTAAGGCGCGCCGGCTTAGGCGTAGCGGTGGCGAACGCCGAGCCCGAGGTTAAGGCGGCGGCGAAATTTATTACAAAATCTAACGACGAGGACGGAGTTGCATACGTAATTAAGAAATTCTGTCTGTGAGGAGAACAAATGCGAGTAAGTGAAAAGGTCAGGATAACGGAGTTTTGCGAGGTGTTGAATTTGGAAATTCTGCACCGCGGAAGCGAATTCATCGAGCTTAGCACCGTTAATATCAACCGCCCCGGGTTGCAGCTTACGGGTTTTTTCAAGCATTTCGGCGCGGAGCGCGTGCAGATTATGGGCGAGCTGGAATTCGCTTACCTCAAGGGGCTGGAGGACGGCGCGCGTTTTAAGGCCGTCGAAGCCTATTTTTCGCACGATATGCCCTGCGTTATCGTTAGTACGGAGCTTGAACCCTTGCCCGAAATCCTTGTTTGCGCGGAGAAGCACCGCCGCAATTTGCTTAGGTCGAAGCTGCGCTCTACCGATATTATCAATCTTATCGTTAACTACCTAAATGAAATCCTCGCGCCCAACGAAACGCGGCACGGCGTACTCATCGACCTGTACGGAATCGGTATGCTTATTACCGGGCATTCGGGTATAGGTAAATCCGAAACCGCTTTGGAGCTTGTGCAGCGCGGGCACCGCCTTGTCGCCGACGACGCGGTTATTATCAGGCGGGTTAACGACCGTCTTATCGGAACCTCGCCCGAAATAATCCGTTACTTTATGGAGGTGCGCGGAATCGGCATAATAGACGTGCACAAAATGTACGGCGTGGGCGCGGTGAAGCTCACTAAGGTTATAGATATCGTAGTGGAATTAGAGAACTGGAACGATTCCAAAGAATACGACAGGCTGGGACTCGCTAAGGAAACAATCGAAATCCTCGGTCACAGGCTGCCGAAAATGACTATCCCCGTAAGACCGGGCAGAAACCTCGCCGTAATTTTGGAGGTCGCCGCCCGCAACCAAAGGCTAAAAAGCATGGGCGTATCCGCCTTGGACGAGCTTAACAGCCGCATGGCTAAGGGGGACAACTAGCCGGGGGTATGCTCCCGCCGCGCTTTGCGTCGGCAAATATTTTTGAGTCCGTCCTTTGTTCGTCGGCAGAGGTTTTTTGCATATTTTGCGGGTAAGCGCTCATAAAGTAAATTATGAGGAAAATTTTGCGGGGGTTGTGCGCGGTAATGTTGGCGGCGGTTGCTTTTGTGCCGCTTTTTGTTATGCCGCAGCTTTCGCGGGATTATGTGGGGGAGAATTTTACGCCGAAGCAAGGCGACTATACGGGCGTGCTGGAGCTTTGGCATGTCGAGGGGTTCGAGGGCGGCACCGTGAGCAGGGCGGCCTGGCTTCAGGCGCGGGCGGTGGAGTTTGAAAGGGAGCATCCGCAGCTTTTTGTTCTGGTTAAGGAAAAAACGCTCTCGGAGCTGAGCGCGCATATTTTGAAAGGCGAGGTTCCCGATATTATCAGCTTTTCGGCGGGCATCGGAGCGGATTTTATCGGATATGCGCGTGAAATTTCCGTTGGCGCAGACGTGCGCGGAGATTTGTTGCGGGCGGGGGTAGTCGGCGGACGACAGCTTGCCGTGCCGTATATGCTGGGCGGCTATGCGATAATAGGCAACGCGGAACGTCTGTCTAAGGCGGACGTTAAAGCGGAGGAAAAGCTGTCATCACGGTTATTCACCGCAAATTATAAATACCGAAGCGGCAAAAATGAGCGTGAAATGTATTCCGTAAGCGTCGGGACGGGCGGGTTCTGCTTGCCATTAATGCCGTTTTATGATAATATAGCGGTAGACGGGTATGCGCGGCTCGTTTCGCCCGATTTTTTTGAGGCGTATAACGAGTTTATGAGCTTTTCGCGCTCTACAATGCTGCTCGGGACGCAGCGCGACCTTGCGAGAATTTTGGCACGGCGAAGTCAGAATACCTGTCCCGAGTTGAGAGTAGAGTACGTCGACGGCTTCAGCGACCTCGTGCAATTCGCGGCGGTCACCAGCCGAAAGAACGCCGTCCCCGCCGAGCTTTTTGCCGAATACTTATGCGGCGGCGCACAGCGTACCGTGGTTAACTGCGGCATGTTTGCGGTGGACGGACTCAAGCATTACGCCGAGCCCTTGCAGGCGGACATGGAAAGGGCGCTTAACCGTCCCTTGATAACGCTTAACGCGTTCACCGCGCCGTCCGAGCTTTTGAAGCTTAGGGCGGCGGTATATGCGGCTCTTAACGGTTCCGAGGCCGATCGCCGTTCGGTAGGGAGCTACTTTGAATGAGCGCGGACCTTGCCGGTATCGAGATCGGGCGCAACGTGCCGATGCGGTCTTATACTACGCTCGGAATAGGCGGCGGCGCGGATTTTTTGGTAAAACCGCGCGATGCGAACGGACTGCGGGAAGCGTTTGCATTTTGCGGGGCTTACGGTTTACCGCTTAACGTAATCGGCAAGGGCAGTAAGCTGCTTGTGAGAGACGGGGGCGTACGGGGCGTTACGGCGGTTATGACGCGCATGAACGGGATATCGGTTAACGGTACCGTCGTTACGGTTGCAGGCGGCGCGGGGCTTATGAGGCTGTCGGCTGTTTGCGCGGCGGCGGGTCTGTCCGGTTTGGAGTGGGCGGTCGGTATACCCGCCTCTTTGGGCGGCGCGGTATTCATGAACGCGGGCGCCTACGGCGGCAGTATGGCGGACTGCGTGCGCTCGGTTACCGTGTTCGACGGCGGAGGCTTCCTTGAAATACCTGCGCGCGAATGTGATTTCGGGTATCGCGCGAGCGTATTTAACGG
>JAITNT010000011.1 GCA_031290295.1 Clostridiales bacterium | reverse complement strand
CCGTAAAAATATACGCCGCCGTTCAAGCCGATAGTATACGTTTCGCCGGGCGCATAGCCGACGCTTGACGTATAAATTCTGTATTTGCCGTTTTCGCGCTCTACGCCCAAAACGACAGGCTGCTCGTATCTGTCGAACACCGCAACGTAATTATATAGATTATCGTTAGTAATTGAAAAATTTGAGGATAAAATAAACTCTATGTGCGGACTGCAATCGGCGATATAGCTTTGATCCGCGTAATGTGCGCTCTCAACAAGCGAGTCTTCGGGAACGGACGACTCGGGATCAATTCCGCAACTGCACGCAAACGCGGAAACAAAAAAGACAGCAACCAAAAGACCCGTAACAAAATATCTGCAAATAACCGGATTTTTCTTTTTCATGCTTTTTATCCTCAGGAAAACTACACGTGTATGTTTGTATACAAAAATACTACTACAGTATAGCATACCCCCCCCCGTGTCAAGCGATTAGGGGGTGTTTTTTTGCCGGGGCAAGCGCACGAAATATTATCGCAAATAGTCGTCATCCGATTATATGGATATTTTAGTGGTAAAACCGCACTCACGGAATTTCCCCGCATTCCGTTCCGTGCACATATTAACACATCTGAATTTTTTCGGCGCACTTATCGCACAATTTGTCAAAAATTCAGCACGCTTTGCAAATTCCCGCCCGTATATACAATTAAAACCGCTATCCGCGCCCCTTTACATGCCCCGAATACAAACAAAACAAGTCCATGCCCGCGCCGCCCGAACCCCGTACAATAAAAACCGACCCTATCCGTCATTAGCGGAGCCGCGCTAGAGATATCCGCTCCGTTTGCTTGACAGAGCTTAGCGACAAAGTTATAATAATTAAGCTGTGATAGGCGGGGAGCCAGCGGTGCCCTGTATCTGCAACCCGCTATAGCAGAGCCGAACGCTTCTTGAGGCTAGTATATGGGAAGCAGGAGTCCGTAAGGAACGTTGATGTCAAGGTCTTATGCAATATAGCGCCGTGAACCGCGTCAGGATGGGAACATAGCAGCGCTAAGCGGAACGCCGTGTGTGCCATAAGGAAGCTTTGAAGGAGTCGCCTGCGGGAATACCGTTCCGATGTATTTTGTCGAAAAGTTGAACTCACAGCAAAAAAAAGAGCTGCCCTCGCAAATATTAGTCGGGGCAGCCCTTTTTTTATACTAGACTAGTCCTACTATCTTTCTCACATCCGCGTCATAAACAGTATAAAACTCCTCTTGCGCTCCGCCCGCAAGCCACTTGGCGGACGGGTACCGGAAATGAAAATTATTATCTCTCATAAGCCGCGTGTCCTCCGTTCCGCTAATCGCGGAAAAAATCTCGCCGCGCACGGCGAACGCGCTGCAAAATTCCTCGGTCAACAGCGTTTCGAGAACCGCGCGCGCATTTTTGGCGTCCTCTCTGACCGCGATATACGACGGAACCGCCACCGCGCCGTCGGCGGGCCAGCTCATAAACAATTCGCGGTTATCCGCGCGCACCGCATAAATCGACGGCACCAGCGCAAGCGAAGCCGCTCCGGAGCGCACCGCCGAAAACGCCTGCACGGGCATACCCGTAATCATGCTTCTCGCAATAAACGCCCTTGCTTCCGCCGCCCCGTAGCCGTCCATAACGACCTTAACGACGCTTCTTGCCCCCGAATTATTTATTCCGCCGAAGCAAAGCGGAATTTTGTTTTCGATTACGTTGCGCAGCGAAGGAACGCCGCCGCGGAAAACGGACGGATCGTTATACGAAAAAACAAGCGGAATGACCAAAAACGGCAAAAGCTTAGGTCCTTGCCGGACCTCGGGCGGCAAAACGTCCTTTAACGTAAACCACCCCGAAATATCCTTAAGCTTGTTTTCGATGCGCCCAAAAATTCCCGCGTCCTCAAAAACCTCCGCGTCGGTGGAAACGATTATGTCGGGCACGGCGTCGTCGAGCCGCATATACTCGTTCATCGCGTATTCATGCCCCAGCCCGAAGCTCCGCACCTCAAGCTCGATCCCGCGCCCGTATAAAGTCTGCTTCAGCCTCTCCAACGCGGCTTCCTCCAAACGCTTCAGTACGCATATGTTGCTCCAGTACATCAGGATTTTTTGCATTATAACGATTCTCCCGCTCTTAGCTTTTTCTGTATTTCCGAGGTCTTAAGATAAAGCGCGGCAAGCTCGTCTAAAACCGCAAGCTCCGATACGCTCCTGTCCTTAACCGCCCGCACCGCGCCGCGCCGCATGATAATGCGTTTTTCCGCCATCAAAATAATATGCGGGTCGTGCGTAACAATCAAAACCAGCTTATTGCGGTCTAACAGTCCTTTTAGCGCGACCGTTTTATCGATACCGGCGTTTTCTATTTCGTCGATAAGCACGATAGGACTGTTGCAAACGACGGCGATATCGGCAATCATAAGCGCGCGGCTTTGTCCTCCGCTCAAAGCGTTAAGGTTATCGCTTTCTATAACCGTTTCCTGCGTAATCGCGTTTGCCAGCTTCAGCACGTCGCCGACTGCGGCGGTCGCGTTTCCGCGGCAATGCAAATGCGCCTCAATAAACGCGCCCACCTCTATATCGAGCATGAAGCGCATGTTTTGTCCGAGGTGCGCGATAAGTCCGCTCTGCGCCGCCTGACGGTCAACGGGCAGAGAGTCGTCAATAAGCACCCGCCTGCCCGTTACGGAATCGCGGTTGACGAGCATTTCTATGTCCTTGATCAGGCGGCTTTTTCCCGACCCGGTCGCCCCGCATACGGCGTACATCTCCCCGAGCCTCATGTCTATTTGCCCAAAGCCCTCGCGCTCTCCGTTCTTATCCGTGCCCGCGATTACGGTTATTTTATTCATATGGTATCCTCAAAGCTGATTTTTTCCACAATGCCCTGCTGATATTTGCTCCCGATTCTGCGTTCGCCGACACAATACGAGCACACGCCTCCCGGCATAGTGTGCCTGAGCGTGTCGTCGATAAAGCCGTCCGTACGCTCCCGCGCGCCGATACGCTCGAGAAACAACTCCGCGCCGTACCCCGAAACCCCGTCGATAGGTATTATTTCTCCGGTTCGGTTAATCTCCCGTATGTTGTACGCCAGAATTTCACGCTCCGCCTGCGACACCATGTCGATTTTGGTAAGCAAAACGATATCGGCGCAGGTAAGCATAGGACCCAGCTTGCGCGGCGCGGCGACGCCGCTCGTGCAATCGACGGCGCACACGCTTATACAGCGCGCCGTGGCGGGGCTGCAGCGGTGGCACAGCCCGGCGGTTTCTATCAGTAAAAGCTCCGCGCCCGCGGCTCCCGCCCAATTAATAAGCTCCTCCAAATTTGACACCAGATAATGGTCCGGGCAAATATCTCCCGACAAGCCCACGACGGCAGGAACGCCCAGACCGCCGTACACCTCTCCGTCCGTAGTCATAAGACAATCTATCTTGCAAACGGCCGCCTTTATTCCGCGCGTTTTCATCGCCGCTATGATATGCCTGAACACCGCCGTCTTGCCCACCGCCGCGCCTCCCGAAAGCATAACTACCTTATTAACCGCCATTATAAATCCCCTCTCAACCGCTCTTAACACGAGATATACGTTAGTATACGCTAACTTAATTAAAAAAGCCAGTGTTTTTAGTTGACAGACGAAAAAAAGCGTGTTATATTAAATAAGTTAGCATAAGCTAATGGATTTGCGTACGCTAACAAAAAAATTTTAGGAGAATCGATAATGAAGAAACTGTTTGCCGCGCTTGCGGCGGCCTTGCTGCTAATAACCGTCGCCGCGTGTACGCGTAACGGCGACGACCCGGACAAAAACGCCGATCCCGACAGCGGCGGCGCAATAAGAATAGGCGCGATGAACGGGCCTACGATGATGGGGCTTGGTAAGCTTAACGACGACGTAACTAAGGACGCGGACAGCAAATACACGGTCACTAAGGAAATAACCGCCGACGCGATTATCGCGGGGCTTGCAAACAAGACCTACGATGCCGCGGCCGTTCCGGCTAACAACGCCGCCATACTCTTTAACAACCCCGACATAGACATAAAGGTCGCCGTAATAAACACCTTAAACGTGCTTTACATTATCGAGAACGGCGAAACGATTAACGGTATCGCCGACCTTGCTGGCAAAACTATCCATGCGCCCGGGCAAGGCTCGACGCCGGAATACACGCTCAAATATCTTTTGGATAAGAACGGCGTTACTACCGCCGACATCGTATTCCACACCGACGCTACGGAGATTGTAACCGGACTCAAGGGCGGAACGATTACTTACGCCATGCTTCCTCAGCCCGCGGCGACGAGCGCGGTAACCGGGAGTCAAACGCTTAAAGTAAGATTGAATCTTTCGGAGGAGTGGAAAAAAATCGACGGCAACGCCAATACCGACGTGGTGACGGGCGTGCTCGTCGTTCGCAAGGACTTTTTGACGAACAACAAAACGACATTCGATAAATTTCTCGACGATTACAAGGCGTCGGTAACATTTATGACCGACGCCGATAACCTTGACGCGGCGGCGCAGTTTGTGGTAGACTTGGGTATAGTACCCGCTCTGCCCGTAGCGAAAGCCGCCCTGCCTAAGTGCAACCTGAGCTTTATCGAGGGCGCGGATATGAAAAACATGGTTTCGGCGTTCCTAACCGTACTGTACGACCAAAACGCCGCGGCCGTCGGAGGAAAATTACCAACCGATGCCTTCTATTACGCCAGATAAAAAAAAGTATGTAAAAATTTTGATTAAGGTACTCGCGGTTGTCTTTTGGATCGCCGTATGGCAGATAGCCGCGAGTATAATTAACATGGAGATATTTTTGGTATCTCCTTTTTCCGTCCTGAAAACCCTCTGCGCGCTGATAATAACGGGCGGCTTTTGGAAAACGCTGTGGGTATCGTTCTACCACATAGTTTCAGGCTTCCTGGTCGCCGCGGCGGCGGGCGCGCTTCTGGCGGCGGCAAGCTACCGTTCGCGCGTCGTCCGCGAGCTTCTGTCGCCCGTCATGAGCTTTTTTAAGGCGGTGCCGGTCGCATCCTTTATCGTGCTGCTTCTGATAGTACTCGCGGGCTCGGCAAGAAATTCGCTCGCGCTTATTTGCGCCGGGATTATGGTGCTGCCCGTCATATATACCAACGTGCTTCAGGGCTTTTTTTCCACCGACCGCAATTTGTTAGAAATGGCGCGCGTTTTTAAGGTGAGCCGCGGCAAACGTCTGCTGTATATTTATGTGTCCAACATACTGCCCTTCTTCCGCTCCGGCTGCAAGCTTGCGCTCGGGCTGTGCTGGAAAGCGGGCGTAGCCGCCGAGCTTATCGGCTTGCTCGCAGGCACTATCGGCAACGAAATGTACTACTCCAAGCTGTATCTGCAAATGGACGCCCTTTTTGCGTGGACGATCGCAATAATAGCTATAAGCATCGCCTTCGAGAAGCTTTTTTTGCTCGGCGTCAGGCTTATCCAAAAAAAGATCGAGCGTTGAAATTATGATAGAATTAAAAAACGTATCCAAAGCCTTCGGCGAAAAAATAATATTCAGCGGCTGCTCGCTCAAATTCGACAGCCGCCCGTACTGTATTACGGCGGCTTCCGGAACGGGCAAAACGACGCTGCTTAATCTGATTGCCGGAACCCTCGCCCCCGACGGCGGCGAAATAATCATGAACGGAATCAACCGCGTCGGCATGGTTTGGCAGGAGGATCGCCTTTGCGAGAACATAAACGCGGTCAAAAACGTCGCTCTCGTTTGCGGCAAGGAAACTCCGCGCGCCGAAATTATAACCCTCTTAGAGGAGCTGGGGCTCAAAGGCAGTCTTGACCAACCCGTATCCTCGTTAAGCGGCGGTCAAAAGCGGAGGACGGCGATCGCGCGCGCGCTGATACTG
>JAITNT010000001.1 GCA_031290295.1 Clostridiales bacterium | reverse complement strand
ATACGCAGGAAGCAACAGCGCCTTGAGCCGGTCGGCGGTAAGCTCTATATCGGATTCAAGCTCGGCAATATCCGCCTCGTATACAGACCTTAATTCCGTTTGCGCCGCCGATAAAATCTCCGCCCTGCTTTTTTCCAAATCGGATATAAGCTTTTTTAGAACGTCGTATGCTTCCGCGGTTTCCTCTATAGAAGCGTGCTCCGCCGCCAGTCGCCGGAACAATTTGTTGTCGGCAATAATTTCCGGCGCGGAAATCAACTCGGAAAGCTCCTCATACCGAGCCTTAATTTTTTTGGCATGATTTAGAATGCGGCTCACAAAATCGTCCATTTAAGACCTCGATAATCCGACGAAAATAAGTAATAATAATTATTATACCATTTTTAGACGGTTTTGTCGCGCGATTTATTCCGCATTCTTTGGGGGAATTTCGGCGATTACGGGAATTTTATCCTCTGCGGCGCCGATGAGTCCGTATTTTGTTTTCAATCTTTCAAGCTTACTCAATAATATCGGGGCAAGCAACGCGATAAATATCGCGGTCGCGCCGGCCAGTATCGCGTTATACGGCAACCCGAGAAGATATACCGTTAAAGCGCTCTCAAGAGTCAGCCCCTCGCCGAAAGCGAGCAACGACCACGAATCCACAAATATGCCGTAAATAAAGCCGGACAGCAATCCCCAAATAATCAAAAGCGGAAGCTTACGCAATGCTTTGTTTTTTCCGATAAGACCGCTGATATATCCGATAAGACCGGCGGCAAACATTTGCCAAGGCGTCCACAGTCCTTGACCGAAAAGAAAATTAGATATAAGCATGGACAGCGAACCCGATAAAAACCCCGCTTCCGCGCCGAATGCCGCGCCCGTAATAATAATAATAGCTATAATGGGCTTGAACTGCGGAACGGCAAAAAACGCCGCGCGCCCCACGACCGCAATCGCCGTCATAACTGCAATCGGCATAAGCTCTCTTGCCATTAGCGCGCGGTTCTCAAACAACAAAAAGAACGGTATTAAGGCAAATATTATCATAAGCACGGCGGAAAAGGCATAATTTTTTTCACCGAGGAAATATCCTCCGACAAGTATGCCGGGAATCGCCAGGCATATATCGACCGCCGACAGTATTATCCTTAATCTTTTCTTTCCGCTGTAAGTCAATTTGCTTTAACCCCCGCGGCAAGACAGGCCTCTATAAGCGTTTCAACCGTAACCGAATCAAAGCCAGCGCTTCGAGCAATGCGGTTTGCGGCGCTTGTGTAAAAATAATTGCCGCCGAAAAAATCTACCGGGCTGCCCGCCGATAAGACGGCGCCGTCAAATAGCAGCATACATTTATCGGCGGCCGTCGCCGCGAATTCGACGTCGTGAGTCGATATAATTACGGCGACACCGTTTGCGGTAAGCTTTTTTAACAACGCACTTAATCCTTGCTTGTAAAAGGCGTCCAGTCCCTTTGTAGGCTCGTCCAAAAGTATAATTTTAGGCTTAGTAAGCAAAATCTTAGCGAGCGCGGCTTTTTGCTGTTCGCCGCCCGATAAGTCAAACGGATGGCTGTCAAGAAGTCCGGCTACGCCCGTTTCTTGTATTACCATTTCTATGTCCTCGGCGTTGCCCGCGACGTCCTCAAGCTCCTTTATTACGGTATTGTTGACAAAAAGCATTTCGGGATTTTGCGGCAGCGAGCTTATAACGCCGTCGTATAAAGAACCGTTTTTGTACGACTCTATTTTTCTTCCCGATATTTCTATGCGCCCGCGATAAAGCTTATTTATACCGCCGATACAGCCGAGCAGTGTGGTTTTGCCGCTCCCGTTACCGCCTAATACGCAGGTTATTTCACCGAACGAGAATGACGCCGACAGGTCGCTAAGAACGTCCTCGGAATCCCGCTCGTAACGGAAAAAGGCCTCCGTAATTTTCACCGCGCTTCCTCCGTTTTTTTTGACGGAAGCCACGGGTTCCGCGATATTCTTTTTAGAAACGGAAGGCGGTCGGTTTATATGCTTTTTGAGATATGCCGCGCCCTCCTTGACGGTAACGGGACACTCGCCGCCTGTTCCTAAGCCTCCGTACAGCCTCACGGCCGCCGGGAATGCGCGCGCGGCGCTTTGCGCGTTCTGCGATATCACGGCTCTTGCAGCCGTCTCGCGGGGCGTACCCGCGTCGATTACCGCGCCGCCGTTCATTATTATTACGTTGTCGGTCGCATGGAAAATTTCGTCTAATCTGTGTTCGGTTATTATTACGGTCGTACCGAAATTATTGTTAATACGTATTACGGCATTGAGAAATTCACCCGCGGCAATCGGGTCGAGTTGCGCGGTCGGCTCGTCGAGTAACAGCGCCTCCGGCTGCATGACCATTACCGAGGCAAGATTAAGCATTTGCTTCTGCCCGCCCGAAAGCTTATGTGTGTCGAAGCGAAACCAACGGTGTATGCCGAAGAAGCTTGCCATTTCGGCAATCCTGCGTTTAATTGCGCCGCCGTCTAATCCAAGCGATTCCAATCCGAAAGCAAGCTCAGAATACACCTTGTCGGTAACAATTTGATTATCCGCGTTTTGCATGACGAAGCCGATTTTTTGAGCGGATTCCATAAGCGTCAGATTTTTTAGCGGTTTATCTTCAAAAAGAATTTCGCCGTCAACCGTCCCGTAAGGCGTAAGCTCGTTCTTCAGATGCTTTAGAAGCGTAGTTTTACCGCAACCGCTTCTTCCGCACAGCAACGTCAAGCTGCCCTTCTTAATTTCAAGATTGACGTTATCAAGCGCGCGGTACTTTGCGCCCGGATAGGCGAAGCTTAAATTTTTGATACTGAATAACGCCATTTGACCCTCTCCGTTATTTCTATTATTATCGGCAAAAAGCAAAGCAAAGCAAAGCACAAAAATACTAATAAATTAAATATGCCGAAAGAGCTTACCGAAAATTTCGGGTAATATTGACCGTATGCCGCGCCGGTGATAAGCCCCGCTATGATTACACCCGCAACGGCAACGAATATCGGCAATAGAATCTTGTCGCGCCGACATAATTTATACATCGAAAACGACGTGCGGCCTCTTAGCCCGTAACCGCGCGCCTTCATACTGTCGGCGGTTTCTATGCCGTTTTCTAACGACCATGTTATGAGTATCGACAAAATTCTAAGACCGCTCTTTATTTTTTGAAAAAAACCCTTTGTACGCGTCTTACCTATCATTGTTTGAGCGTCGGAAATATTCTTTAGCCGTTTCTGCATTTTTGGCAAAAGTCCGAGCGTCATCGATATTATAAGCGCGGTTTTTGGAATAATGCGCCCGAAAATATGCATAAATTTGTCGCTCGTCATAACGTCGTTATAGGTAGAGAACCACATAAGCACGGCCGCGAGCGCGAGCGCGGACACCGCGCCGAATATAACGGCCTCCGCCGTAACGGGATTATCGTTAAAATAAAACAGAATAGTTACGCCCAGATGATTGAATAACGGATTGACCGCGGCAACCAAAATAACTATAGGCAGACAAAACGATAAAAAGAATTTAAGACCGGCGCGCGGCTTTAGCAAAAGTGCAAACGTAAACGAGGAGATTAATGCCGTCGCAACATAAAGCGGATGCGTTATCAGCATGGTAAACACAATTGCCGTTATATAAAATACCATAATCGTTAGCGGATTGCACTCGGCAAACGCGCTTCTGCGCCTTATTTGCATAGTTTAATCCTCACGAGTATCCGTATCCCGTATCTCCGATTTGACAGGTATAGCCGAACTCGACGAAATCACCGCCGCGCACATACACGCCGCCCGCGCCCACCTTGAGGAATTCGCCGTTGCGCTTTACAAGCCACCCGGAATCGAGACCGACCGATTTTTCGGAAATATTCCCGATACCGCTTATGTAGCCGCCCGAGGTTATCAAGGGAATGCCCTTAGCGCGGCATATGCGTACAGCGAACGCGAGAATCGTTTCCTTTTCTTTAATCTCAAATTGTCCGCGGGCAAGTATAATTCCGTCCGGCGGCACAAAATCGATCAGCTCGCTTTTTAGAGAATCCATGTTGTCAAGTACGGTCGCGCAGCTTATTACAAGCTCGGCAAAAATGCCCGTGCCCGTTTGCGTGTCGCCGTCCGGCGGTTCACACGCGAAGCACACGGTAAGCAGAATTATTACCGCCGATAAAAGCGCGGCTATTTTTAACGGCTTTTTCATTTTGCCGTCAAATACGCATGCGCGTCATAGAACGCTTTAAGTACGTTTTGCGCCGAGACCGTATCCGCGGCGTCGGCTTCCGCGCCGTCGATATAACCGCCGTCGGCTTGCTTGAAGCTGTCAACTATCAGCGCAAAAAGATTTTTGCCGTCATGCAGAAATCTCTCGTCCTTAGTGAAATCAATTTTTGCCGAGCTAAGCGCGGACAGCAAAACCGCGGTGCTTGCCGAGCTTGATACGCCCGACCATCCGCTGAGCATTCCTTCCGCATTAAGCCGCCCTGCCAGGTATGTAACCGCCTTATCGATTGCCGCCTGCACGCCGGTGCGTACCGCGTATTTTCCGAGTCCCGAAATAATCATCGCCGTCATGTCGTTATCGGCTACATAACCCTCGTACTCGTACCCCCAGCTTCCGTCATCCGCTTGATCCGCAATTATAGCGGTTATGATGCTGTCGGTGGATTTTGTCGCGCCCGACGGAGCGTCCTTGCCGTTAAGCGCCTCGAGCATAGCCGCGTAAGCGGTATTAGAGAAAGAATTTGTATTTTCATAGGAAGCGGCGGCAAGAATATTTTTACCGTTAAAGCTCTCGGCATTCTTTCCGATAAGCCGCAACGCATTAGCGGTCGTCGCAAGTACGCCTACGCCGCCGGCATTAAGCGCGGCTTCGTCGGGAAAATAATCATTCAGAGTATTGCCCAGTTTTTCCGCGAAGCCGTCATAGTCGCCTTTAATTCCGAAATATTTCGCATACCCGACAACCAAAATATTGCCCTTAGATATTACGTCCGTATCGGACCATTCGTCCGTTTCCACGGTGTCAAGCGCGGCTAAGCTTGCCGCTTTGGCATATGTGACATACCAATTTACGAGTGAAACGGCTTCGTTCTTAACCGACGACGCTAATGCGCTTTTTTCATTCGCACACCCGAAAAGAGCGGTGATAATAATTACCGCCGCAAAAAGTCCGTAAAGCTTCTTTTT
>JAITNT010000245.1 GCA_031290295.1 Clostridiales bacterium | reverse complement strand
GTGCCTGTTGTAACCGTAACGAATGAGTCCGGCAACTTGACCGGACTTGTGTCGCCGACACCCGTGACCGTAACCTTTGAAAACGACTGCTCCGCTTTACTTTACAAGGACGGAAAGCTCGTCGGCGTGTATGAGAGCGGAACCATTATAGATGCGGACGGCGAATATGAAATTACCGTGACCGACCTCGCGGGTAACGTAACCGAAATAACCTTTATGCTCGATACCGCGCCCCCGACCGCAGAGCTTGTCGGCGTGGCAAACGGCGGCTCTACTTCCGGCGCGGTCATCGTCCGCAGCCCGTCCGAACCCGCGACCGTCGAGGTTTACTTTAACGGAAGCCTTATCGCCTACACACTTGGCGAATCCTTAACCCAAATCGGCGCGTACCGCGTCGTCCTGACCGACGAAGCGGGCAACGCGGCCGAGTATACCTTTGGCATCGTCTATTCCGTCAATACCGCCGGGACTGTCGTTATCGTCGTACTTATTATATCCCTAATCGGGGGCGGTTTGGCGGTGTATTTATTCCGCAAACGCGGCAAATTTAAGCGGAAAAAGTAAGCGCCATCGATACATTGCAAGGACCTTGGAAACTTGAAAAAGCGACTCAACTTGCACTAATTTTGGAATGGGCATAAGTTGAGATTCACCGAGCGTTTTCCGCGTTCGGCGAATCTCAAAAATCTATCAGAAATGGGAAACCCATTTTGTTGTATTCCGCTTGACCCGCATGGTTAAAAAGAGTATAATAATAGTGTGCCGTTGGAGATAATATAGTCGGAGGATTTGACAAATGGACGAACTGGTACAAAGAATTGTAGCCGTACACGGTTGCAATAACCCTATCCTTACGGAGGATATTCTCGCGGCATGGAGCGAATACTCGCGGGCGCGCGTTTTTCAATTGCTCAAAAAAGCCGTTATGGAAAAGCGGCTTGTCAAGTACGCATACGGCGTATACTATGTTCCCGCAACCGCTTCGCCGGGCGTCGTTCCCGTTTTGGATTTCCGAAGCATTATAGAGAAAAAGTATATCCGCGACGGCGGCGAGGTGTTCGGCTATTACTCCGGAACGACGCTTAAAAACCATTTGGGGCTAATTGCTAACACACCGGATATACCGGAGATTGCAAGCTCCAAAGCCTCGGCAAAGTATAGGGTGATTAACGTCGGCGGCGGCACCGTTATTGTTAGGCGGGCAAAAACGAAAGTTACGACGGCTAACGCGGCGGCTTTGCAAGTATTGGAATTATTTAATGACAACAACGGAATCTTTGATAAGGACGGATTGAAAAAGATCGGCGGTTTCGTTTGTCAAGCGGGATTAAAGCCGTCGGACGTATTCGCCTACGCCAAAGTTTTCCCGGCGAGGGCAATGCAAAACCTAATAACCTGCGGGATAGAAAACGTGTTTACCGCGTCCGCCGATACAAGTGACGTTTATCAGCTTGCGATACCGGAAACGGATACGGATAGGTATGTCAGCGGACGGTACGCTTTGAACCTACCCGGCGAAACGAGCGGCGATTGGCATTTTACGAGCGTATGGTTTTCCGATACGCCGTGCGCCGTCGAGCTTTGGGGCAAAGGACAAAAACGGGACACTACCGCCGTATTGGGCAGCTTCGGAATCGCGGATAGATTTGCGGCCGTCGAGAAAACGGGCATCATGTCGAAGCACAGGCACATATATGCCGCCGACCATTACAGGGCGATTTTAGACCTATTGATTGTCGGCGCGGCAAACGGCGTCATGAGCCTTGTCAAGGGTGCGACAACGGATTATCTCGACACACAGGAGCAAAAGGAGTATCTGTTGTCGCAAGCCGAAAAAGCCCTGTCGTCCCCGCACTTATCGACAAAGCAAAAGGCTTTAATCAAGGAATGGATCGAACGGGAAAGCAGAAATATTTATCGGGGTGAAGCTTATGCGGTATAACGAAATGCAAAAACAACGGCTTGCGCTTATGCGCGAAATCGCCAAAACGACGGCCGCGGAGGACGCGATACTCAAAGGCGGTACGGGCTTGCTTTTATGCTACGGGCTTGACCGCTTTTCCGAGGATATGGACTTTGACGGCTACGGGCGGTTCGATTTCGAGCGTGTACAAAAACTGATTGCAAAGGCGTTCGAGAAGCAAAATACCAACGTTACACAGGCTATCGTCAAGAAAGATACGCCGACTACCAAACGAGTCATGTTCCATTACGAAGTCATCGGTTCGCCGCGATACGCCTACCCGCTCAAAATAGAATTTTCTTTTAGGCAATCGCAAGAAATCGCCGATAAGGACTTTACCGTAATCGACGGGATTAAGACATATACGATCGAACGGCTTGCCGAGAAAAAGCTAAACGCTTTTTTTGACCGAACCGCGCCGCGCGACATTTACGACGTTTCTTTTTTATTGGAAAACTATCCGAAAGTGTTTACGCTGAAAATGTTGCGGGATATTATTCGCATGGATATGAACGGACTGGCGGCTTCTTTTGAAGCTTCCAAACTCGACGACGCTCTTTTATCCGCCGTAGACGGCGACGCGTTGGTTTGCGGTTTGTTTGAAAATGCGGCCGCGCAAAAGAAAATATTACAAGGCGAATCCGACAGCGAAATGTAGCCCCGTCCCCTCGACAAAATTTAATGCGGCTTAAAAAGCCTTTGCTATTATCCGACCTAAAATAGGCCGGATAATTTTTTGCTTGCCCGTGATTGGTAAACATTAAAATTCAATAAAACAAATAAACGGAGGTATGTATGTTACTTAAAACCTTACTTGCGGCGGTGGATTTTGCCCCCGTCATTAAACCGATACTCGACGTATTGAACGCTATATTGTGGCCTGCAATAGCGATCGTCGGCTCGGTCGGGACAATCTACTGTATATTCCTCGGCGTGAAAATCGCAAAGAGCGACGAGCAGAATTCAAGAGAGAAAGCCAAAAAGGATTTAATCGGCGCGATAAT
>JAITNT010000188.1 GCA_031290295.1 Clostridiales bacterium | reverse complement strand
GTCAAGTTCAAAATATCGGCTCTTTTGAGCGGGATAATTACCATGACCGCGCTTCTGAGTATCACGCTTAACCTAACCAGACTTGTTCCCAACCCGAGCACGGGTCAGACCGGAAATATCTCTACCCTGATTTCATATTTTAAGAACGCCGACGCTACGCTGTTTAACGGTTTTCTCCGCGATTGGTTTGCTTTCAAGCCTATCGCGGGGGATATACTGTTGCTTTTGATAATCGTCGCCGTCGTTAAAATTCTCATGGATATGTTTTTCCGCACCAAAACGGGCTTTATGATTAAGGCGACGGGGAATAACGAGCAATTCGTCGTATCTATGGCAAAGGCTCCGGGATTCTATAAAATCATAGGCTTGTGTATCGCGAACGCGGCGGTCGCGCTCGGCGGCGCCGTATATTCGCAGCAGCTGTCCTATTTCGATAATTCCGCGGGCGTGGGTATGGTCGTTATCGCGCTTGCGTCGGTCATCATCGGCACCAGTATTTTTGCCCGCGTCAAAAAAGTCAAGGGAACGACCGCGTCCGTGATAGGCGCGGTCATTTATTCGTTCTTCCTGTCGCTCGCCGTGTTTGTCGGTATCGATTCAACCTATTTGAAGCTGCTGATGGCGGCGTTATTCGCGGCGGTTCTGATTATAAACTACTATTCGGGCAAAAAGCGCAAGCGGGTGAACGGCGGGCGTATCGGTTCCGATATTCGGAGGAGATAGTGTGAAAGTCCATACATCGCCGGATACGTCAGAAAGCGTCGCGCCCCCTAGGGTCATGTATATCCGTATACACTCCCCGTCGGAGGCGCTCGCTTTCTTTGTCTGCGGCGCGTCTGAACATTCACACGCCGGTTGCGCCGCCGGAGCGCGGCGTAAAGGAGGTTAGAATGCTGAAAATTATCGACGTCTGCAAAAAATTTAACGCGCACACCGTTAACGAAACTACCGTGTTCGAGAATTTCTCGCTTACCGTAACCGACGGCGAGTTCGTTTCCGTAGTCGGCTCTAACGGCAGCGGAAAGTCAACCCTGCTTAACCTGATAAGCGGCAACGTTCGTCCCGACGCCGGGCGGATTATTCTTGACGAAACCGATATTACCCTTCAACCCGAGCATGTCAAGGCGCAAAAAATAGGCAGAGTTTTTCAAAACCCCGCGCTTGCGACCATTCCGGTTATGACGATAACGGAGAATATGGCGATAGCCGATAACAAGGGAAAGCCGTACGGCTTGGCGTCGTGCGTGAATAAAAAGAGGGCGGGGCTGTACCGGGAGCTTGTTTCACGGCTTAACCTCGGGTTAGAGGATAAAATGGACGTCGAGGTTGGCGCGCTTTCCGGCGGGCAAAGGCAGGCGCTTGCGCTGGTTATTTGTACTATGACGGATATACGGCTGCTGCTTCTCGACGAGCACACCGCCGCTCTCGACCCTAAAACCTCGGAAAAAATCATGGAATTGACAAATAATATTATCGCCGCCAAAAAAATAACGACGCTTATGGTAACGCATAATCTGCGTTTTGCGGCGGAATACGGCGACAGAATACTAATGATGGACGACGGAAAAATCCTGCTGGACAAGGCGGGCGGCGATAAAGCGTCCGCGGATATAAAGACGCTGTTACAGCTGTTTAACGAAATTTCCTTGGAGAAAGGGAACTAAAGCTTGTCCGTCTTTTCGCCGTTATCGGCGGCGTTCTTCAGCAAAGCTCTGATATCGGCAAGTATTTTTTCTTGTGTTTCGGGTTTCTCGGCCTCCGCTTTCGCGGTTTTTTCGGCAAGCTCGGCTTTTTGCGCCGCGTCCTTTTCTTTTTCGCGCTTGTCAAGCTCAATTTTTAACGGCTTGCCCTTGAGACCTTGCGCCCTCAATTCCTTGATAAGCGCCTTTGTTTCCTTCTTACTCATATAGGTAAGCCCTTCCTCGAGGATAGCGATGTGTTTTTTTATGTTCATTAACAAACGCAGCGCAAGGAAAATAAAGAACGCTATTACCAAAAAATCAATAATAGCTTGTATAAAGTTACCGTAATTGACGGCGGATTCGGCGGTCAGCACGTTGCCCGCATTGTCAAATACCGCCTCTCTTATTATCCACTTCCAGTCCTTGACGGACACGCCGCCTACGGTAAGCGTTATTAACGGCATAATAATGTCGTTAACGAGGCTTGTAACAATCTTGCCGAACGCGCCGCCTATGATTACGGCGACGGCAAGATCCAAAATGTTGCCCTTCGTAACAAAAGCTTTGAAATCACGGAAAAACTTCTTTACGCGAACCATAACATTCTCCTATAATGTAATTCCGTATTTAGTATACCATATTTCACAGAATTGTTAAACATAAAACGAGGAAGTTTTTGCTAAAATATGGTATAATGCATGTAAGACGTAATAGACGTTAGGCAAAGAAAACATTTTTTTGGAGAGGGGACAGCTATGGATTTTTATGAGGTTATTACCAAGCGTCGGTCCGTTCGGAAATATTCCGCGCGGCCGTCAAAGGAGCAGCTCGACGGACTGCGGGAATTTTTAAGAACTGTCAAACCGCTCGACGCCGGGATTCGCGTCGAGATGATAGTCGCAGGTCCCGAGTCCGTAAGAAAAACGCATGCCGACGACGCGGTGCTGTTCTATTCCGAAAGCAAGGGCGACTATCTGTTGAACTGCGGCTACATGCTTCAGCAGGTCGAGTTTTATTTGCAAACGCACGGAATAGGCGTTTGTTGGATGGGTATGGGCAAAACCACGTTTGAAGCGCCGGAGGGTACGGAGCACGTTATCATGCTTACCTTCGGAATCGCCGAGGGCAGTCTGTATCGGGAAGCCGGGGATTTTAAGCGCAAGGAGCTAAAGCAACTCGTACATCCGTATTTTGCGAACGACGCGCTCGAGCTTGCGAGGTACGCGCCATCCGCGGTAAATACGCAGCCGTGGCGTTTCAGAGACGGCGGCGATTGCATTCATATTTATCAGGCGGAGCCGGGTTTTATACTCAAAATAGCGGGCGTTTTTAGAATGAACTGTATCGATATGGGCATTCTGCTGGAATTTTTAGCGGTAATCTATGAGCATAACGGCAAAACGGCGGTATTCGCCAAATCCGACGCGCCCAAAATCAGCGGCTTGACCTATATCATATCTATAAATAAATAAACCGACCAAGCGTGAATGCGCGCAAGAAAGCCGACCAAACGTGAATCGGCGCTGCGACAAGCCGCCCTTTACGGGCGGCTGTCTTGCTTAATCCGATTCAGTCGGACTTTTGCCGCCCAGACGCGAATGCGCGCTCGCTGCGCCCGCGGCTTCGACTCGCTTAATCGCATTCGGGCGGACTTTTGCCGACCAAACGTGAATCGGCGCTACGCTTCGGCGTTACCGCCTTGCTTGCTTAATCCGATTCAGTCGGACTTAAAGAGGTTTAGTCTATCCGGGTGT
>JAITNT010000162.1 GCA_031290295.1 Clostridiales bacterium | reverse complement strand
AAAGCGGAAATAAGGTGCTTAACGCCGCCGCGGAGCTTGTTATGAGCCTGCGCGGCAACGAAATAGGTACGGAGCATTTGCTGTACGGCGTTCTCGCCGTAAAAAATTGCCCCGCGTCGCAAATACTGCGCGGCGCGGGTCTGAACGAAAAGGATTTGAAGGAGGTTTTGGGCGACGCGCCCGCCCCGTCCTACGGAGGCATGTATTCTAATACAATTAATTTGTCGCCGCGCTCTAAGGGCGTGATTACCAGCGCGTACAGAACGGCGCAGGCGTTCGGGCATTCGGCTATTTGCGCCGAGCATATTTTGTACGCTATATGCAAAATTCCCGACTGCTTTGCGATGACTATCCTTACGAATTACGCCAAAATCGATGTCGCCAAAATTATAACGAGTCTTGACGGCGTACTGGGCAGCGACGTTTCGTCCGACGAAAAGCCCGCGAACGGCGCTAAGGGGGCGAAGCCCGTTTCTACGCTGCCGGAGAGCCTTGCGGAGATAGGCATCGACCTCACGGCTCGCGCCAAAAACAACAAGCTTGACCCCGTTATCGGGCGCAAAAGCGAAATCGAACGCATTATTCAGATACTTTGCCGCAAGACGAAGAATAATCCCGTCCTTATCGGCGAGCCGGGCGTGGGCAAAACCGCCGTCGTGGAGGGGCTTGCGCTCGCGATAACGCAAGGAAACGTTCCCGAGCTTCTCAAGGATAAAATCGTATATTCTCTCGATATCGGCGGGCTGCTTGCGGGGACTAAATACCGCGGCGCGCTCGAGGAGAAGCTAAAGGACGCTATCAACACCATAATCAAGCAGGGAAATATTATCGTTTTTATCGACGAGCTGCACACTCTGGCTAACGCGGGTTCGGATAAGGGCGAGGTTAAGCCGTCCGACATGCTCAAGCCCTATCTTGCCCGAGGCGAGCTTCAAACGGTAGGCGCGACGACTACGGAGGAATACCGTAAGTTTATCGAAAGCGACAAGGCGTTAGAGCGCAGATTTCAGCCCGTGACGGTAGACCCGCCGACTATCGACGATACGGTGGAAATTTTGCGGGGGCTGCGCGATAATTACGAGGCTTTTCATAAGGTCAAAATAACCGACGAGGCTATCGACGCCGCCGTCAAGCTGTCCGAGCGTTATATCATGGATCGCTTCCTGCCCGACAAGGCGATCGATTTGATTGACGAGGCAAGCTCGCGCGTTAAGGTGCATACCAATACCGCGCCCGAAAATCTGAAGAAGCTGTCGGACAAAATCGAGAAGCTTAATATCGAGCTTGACGAGGCGGTGCGCAATAAGGATTTTGCTAAGGCGGCGGACTTGCAGCACGCAAGAGACGAGGCGGAAAAGGAGATAAGCGAGCTTAAAACCAAATGGTCGGGCGAGATGAGCAAGGCGACGGATAAAATTACCGCGGAGGACATCGCCAACGTCATATCGTCGTGGACGAAGATACCCGTTTCCAAAATAAACGAGACCGAAAAGCAAAGACTGACTAACCTCGAGGCGATACTGCACAAGCGCGTTATCGGGCAGGACGAGGCCGTCAACAGCGTGTCTAAAGCCATCAGACGCGCAAGAGCGGGGCTGAAGAATCCCGACAGACCTATAGGCACGTTTATGTTTCTGGGTCCTACGGGCGTAGGCAAGACCGAATTGTGCAAGGCGCTGGCGGAGTGTATGTTTGAATCCGAAAATCAGATTATACGCTGCGACATGTCCGAGTACATGGAGCCGCACAGCATAAGCAAGCTTATCGGCGCGCCTCCGGGGTATGTAGGCTTCGAGGGCGGCGGGCATCTTACGGAGCTTGTAAGGCGGAAGCCGTACTCGGTGGTGCTGTTTGACGAGATAGAGAAGGCGCACCCCGACGTGTATAATATTCTTCTGCAAATGCTTGACGACGGCAGGCTGACGGATTCGCAGGGGCGCACCGTAAGCTTTAAGAACACCATAATAATTATGACCTCTAACGTCGGAATAGCGCAGTTGAAGGAAGCGCCTAAGGCGCTAGGGTTCTCCGATACGGACAGCAGCGTGCGCGACGGCGATAAAAATAACGAAATTATGATGAGCGCGCTCCGCAAGCGTTTCAAGCCGGAATTCCTTAACCGTATCGACGTTATCAGTATCTTTAATCCGCTTACCAAGGAGCAGATTGCGGTTATCGCTAGAAAGATGCTCGGCGGGGTCGTCAACAAGCTTGCCGACAAGAATATAAAAATACGCTTTACCGACAGCGTCGTTAAGAAAATGGTCGCCGTAGGGTACGACCCGGACTACGGCGCGCGGCCTTTGCGCCGCGCGATAGAGCATAACATCGAGGACGTGCTCGCGGAGAAGCTGTTGGAGAGCGAGGACTTTGCGGACGCGGAGCTTGTGTGCGACGTGGAAAACGACAAGGTCGTATTCATATTTGAAAACGGCATAAAGGTAGATTAGGGGGGAGGGCGCGGGGAGCTGAAACGCGGTTTCAGTTCCCCGCGCTTAAGCGGACTTAATCGGCGTTGCCTCGGCGAAAAATTTTCCGCGAAAATTTTTGCGTAAGGTATTTACAAATTCTGCGGTTGTGCTATACTGTATGCGGAGGTTGTTCAGGTTACATTAAGAGCATGATTTTGATCCGATAAAAATAATTACTTGAAAGGAGGATTTCACATGAAAATCCAAATCATCACAAAGGACTACGCCTTGACGGACGCCTTGAGCGACGTCGTCAGAAAGAAGCTCGCCAGACTCGACAAGCTTTTCGGCGCGGAGACGGAAGCGAAGGTACTGCTAAAGCAGGTCAAGGAAACCTGCAGCTTGGAGCTGACGATTTACGCCGACCGCATATTGCGCGCCGAGGTTAAATCTGTAAACGACATGCCGTCTAATATCGACGCCGCCATAAGGAAGCTGTGCCGTCAAATCGATAAGCATAAATCAAAATTCGACGCTAAGCTTATGAAAGAGGTGCAAAAGGAAAGGGAGTACTTCGCCGCCGCAGCCGACGCGGCGCCCGAGGTCGTGCGCCGTAAGATGCACATTCTCAAGCCGCTGACGCTCGAGGAGGCGATTGTAGAAATCGATCTTGTGGATCATGATTTCTTCGTATATCTTGACAGCGGGAGCAACGGTATAAACGTGCTTTACCGACGCGCCGACGGCAACCTGGGCGTAATCGAAACGAGCGTATGATAAATAGCCTATAAAATCTGTTCGTCGTCTAGGTTATAGGACTAATCTAATAAATAATTTTGGAGGAGATTATGATGCAAATGAAAAAAATCTTGCTTGCGGCGGTATGCCTGTGTATCGCCGCGTCGGGGGTCGGCATGCTGGCGGGCTGCGGAGATACTGGCATAACGCATGCTTTCGACGGGGCGGACGTTACGGGCATCGTGCGCATAACGTGCGGCGACGCTATTCTGGAGGACGCCGCGAAAATCCTGCAGGTATACGGCGCGCTTAACGCGCACACCTTGACTAAGGACACCGTGTCCCTGGAATCGCCCGGGGTAGAGAGGGATTCCGCGACGTTATCGGTGGCGTACACCTCCAACAAGCTAGGCGGCACGGCGGAAAAAACTATCGTTATTTACTGGACCTTGTATGAAAAGACGAATCTTGTCGGTACGGTAACCGAAAATACGCGGCTGTACCGTAAGTCGGGCTTGTCCACCTACAGCGTAAGCGGGATTGACAAGGATACGTTTATGCGGTATTTTGAGTGAGGGGGGAGAGAGGGCAAGAGAATAATTGGCAGGCTGCGAAGAGATGTTTCGACTGCGCGATGCATTGATATGGATAGGGTTGATTGTATTGTGTACGGGTGGACAAACTGCGTCACGTCATTGCGAGGAGCTGAAAGCGACGTGGCAATCTAGAAACCGCTTGCTGCATGGTGGTAACCCGAAAAGGAAAGAGGATAAAATAAACTGGATTCCTACGGCGCTAACGCGCCTCTGAATGACAATGTCGGCTTCTAACCGTACTGTACGAGCAAACAGTAATAACCCGGATAAGACTATGCCATTGAAGTCCGCCCGAATGCGGTTAAGCGAATCGAACCGCCCGCAGAGGGCGGCGAGCGAGCGCGCATTCGCGTCCGGGCGGGCTCGTTATATAGCTTTACTTTCGTCGGGTGAAGTGGTATAATTCCCGTATGAATATAGGGATTTCGACCGCTTCTTTATTTAATAAGTATTGTACCGAGGACTGCTTCGAGGTTTTGGCGGATATCGGCTGCCGTATTTCGGAGGTCTTTTTTAATACCTACAGCGAATACGGGGCGGAGTTCGCTAAGAAGCTTAAAGGGCGGCTTAACGGGGTAAAGGTGCATTCCGTGCACGCGCTCGGTACGCAGTTCGAGCCGGAGCTGTTTTCTATAAACGGGCGCGTGCGTAACGACGCGGAGTCCGTGCTGAAAAAGGTCATGGAATCCGCGGTTACGCTCGGAGCGGGGTATTATACCTTTCACGGTCAGTACCGCATGAAACGGTTTAAGTCGGAAATAAACCTTGACGCTCTCGGCGCGGGGGTGAACCGTGTTATCGACATCGCGGAGGGCTTCGGGATAACGGTAAGCTATGAGAACGTGCATTACGCATATTCGGCGGAGCCTGATTTCTTCCGTATAATCAAGGAACGGTGTCCGCGGCTGGCGTTTACGCTCGACGTCAAGCAGGCTATGCAGGCGTATCATTTGCCGCGGGAGTATCTCAAGACTATGGGCGGTTCGATATCGACCGTTCACGTTTGCGACGTTACCGCCGATAATGTGCCGGTACTGCCCGGGCGCGGGGTAGTCGACTTCAAGGAATTTTTCGCCGAGCTAAGCGGCGCGGGGGTGGACGTTCCGGTGTTGCTGGAGGTTTACGCCGATAACTACCGTACGGCGGACGAGTTGCGCGGTTGTTTCGAGCTTATCAAAAAATTAGCCGAATAAAAAAAAGAGGTGGTAATGGAATACTTTCAGAAAAATTTTGAGTGCATGAAGCGGTCGGAAATGAGGGCGTTGCAGCTGGAACGTCTTAAAAAAATCACCGCTTACTGTTATGATAATTGCAAAATTTATAAGGACAAGTTCGACAAGGCGGGCTTGAAGCCCTCGCATATCCGCTCGCTCGAGGACATCAAGCTGATACCGTTCACGACGAAGGAGGATTTCTTTGTCGATTATCCGTACGGGATTTTTTCAAGACCGCTGAAGGATATCGTCCGCATACACGCCTCGAGCGGTACTACCGGCCGCCCGACGGTAGTCGGCTACACAAGGAACGACCTCGAAATGTGGTCGGACGTCGTGGCGCGGTTTGCCGTTTCTATGGGCGGAAACGCCGAGGATATCGTGCAGATATCATTCGGGTACGGCTTATTCACGGGCGCGTTCGGATTACATAAGGGCTGGGAAAAAATCGGCGCGGCGATTATTCCGGTATCCTCCGGCAACACCGAACGGCAGGTTATGCTTTTGAGAGAATTCAAGTCTACGGTGCTGGTAGCTACGCCGTCGTACGGGCTTTATATAGCGGAGGCTCTGCATACGGCGGGATATACTAAGGACGACATATGCTTGCGGCTGGGCTTTTTCGGAGCGGAGGCGTCCACAAGAGAATCGCACGCCGAGCTTAGCCGTCAACTCGGGATAGTCACTAACGATAATTACGGTCTTAGCGAGATAACGGGTCCGGGGGTTTCGGGCGAATGTATCGAAAAAACGGGTATGCATATCGCCGAGGATCATTTTTATCCCGAAATTGTGGACAAAAACACCTTAGAGCCTATAGGCGGCGGAGAGGTGGGCGAGCTTGTGCTTACTACGCTTACAAAGGAAGGAATGCCTATTCTGCGCTACCGTACTAAGGATTTGACGCGGTTGAATTACGACGTGTGCAAGTGCGGGCGCACGAGCGTACGCATGGACAAGGTTATCGGGCGCACCGACGATATGTTGATTATAAGAGGCGTGAACGTCTTTCCGTCGCAGATCGAGAGCGTGCTTATGGAGCTTGCCGAGGTAGGCAATAATTATGAGATTATCGTCAAGCGCGAGGGTTATCTCGACACGCTCGAGGTTAAAGTAGAGGTGGTTGACGGCGCGTTGCTTACGGATTATTCGGGTCTGGAGAGGCTGCGCACAAAGATTAAGCACAAAATTAAATCCGCCCTGCAAATAGAAGCCGCCGTCAGGCTTGTGGAGCCAAGCTCGCTGAAGCGTTACGAGGGCAAGGCAAAGCGCGTTTTTGATTTGAGAAATACACGGGACTGATACGGTTCACGGGAAAAAAGAGGAAAGTTACTGTATGAAAAAGCTTGCTATGGGGAATTATGCTATTGCGCGCGGCGCGTACGAGGCGGGAGCGCGGGTCGCCTGCGCTTACCCGGGGACGCCGAGCACGGAAATCACAGAGTTTTTGGCGCGGTACCCCGAAATAAAAACGGAATGGTCCGTTAACGAGAAGGTCGCCCTGGAGGTGGGCTACGGCGCGGCTATAAGCGGCGCGCGTACTCTCGTCTGCATGAAACACGTCGGCGTGAACGTCGCCGCCGACCCGCTTTTTACGGCGTCGTATACTGGGATAAACGCCGGTCTGGTGATAGTTGTCGCAGACGACCCGTCCATGCACTCGTCGCAGAACGAGCAGGACAGCCGCTACTACGCCCAAAGCGCGAACGTGCTTATGCTCGAGCCGTCCGACAGCACGGAATGCAGGGAGTTC
>JAITNT010000099.1 GCA_031290295.1 Clostridiales bacterium | reverse complement strand
GGAAGGAATATTGCGTCGACGTTGACCCGGGCTGTTGCGCCATACCGGAGCTGCCCAGGGAAATCAGCGTGCCGCCGGTTATTTTGAAGGTTCCGTCATAGTCGATAGCGGCGTCGCCGCCGGAGGTGGGACCGAACACGATTACCGTACCGCCGCTCATGACGATGCTTCCGTTAGAGTCAAGCCCGTCTCCGCTTGCATCTACATAATAAATTCCGCCGGTTACCGTGAGTGTGCCGCTTGCCGCTGTCGAACCTGCGCTAGGCTGCCCCGGACGGGCTCCGCCCTGACCCGGTCTGTTCGTCGCGGAGGAATCCTTGCCGCCCGATATATTGACTCCGTCGTCCGTAGATTTTACCCTTACCGAACCGCCGTTCAGACCGATGTCCTTCGCCTCCAATCCCTCGTAGCTTTTGCTTATATTAATAGTGCCGCCGTTAACAGTAAGCGTTTCGTCGGCGTGTATACCGTCGTCGCCGCTGGCGCATGTCAAGGCTCCGCCCTCTATCGTTACCGTAACGGCGTGCAGGCTGTCGTCGTTCGAGTCGATATCGATATCGCCGGAAACGACAGTCAAACCGATAGTCGCCTTTAACCCTTTGGCGCTTGCGCTCGTCGCGGCGGCGGCGCTCCCGCCTCCCGTTTTCAGCTTCAGCGCGGCGTTTGCAACCGAAAGGTTTGCGGCGGCTTGCACGGCGTCGTTCACGGCGGCGATAACTAAGGTGCCGCCCGTTATGTTTATATCTCCGACCTCGCCCAAAGCGTCGTCGTCCTCCGATTTAATCCCGTCGCTTGAAGAGATAAGCGTAAGCGTGCCGCCGCTTATCGTAATAGAATCATTGCCTTTAAGCGCGTTGTTTACGGCGTTAACGGAAATATCGCCGCCCTCTATCGTAAGATTTGCGCGGCTGCCTATTCCGTTGTTGCAATTGCCGTTAACGATTAATTTGCCCGAACCCCGTATAGTCAGATCGGTACGGATAAGCAGAGCCGCGTTCGGCGTTTCGTCCTCATCGTATCTGTCCTCCGCGTTATCGTAATATTCCGCGCCGTCCGTCAGGTAATTAGTCGAGTTTTCCGCAAGCTCGATTGTGACGGCGGATCTCTTCAGACAGGTAATTGCCGCGTAATTTGAGCAGTATATATTTACGCCGTTAAGAATAATCGTGACCGTCAGCTCCTTTTTTGATACTGCGACGAAGCCCTGCGTCAACGTTCCCTGCACGACGTAGGTTCCGCTTTTGCTTATCTCGACGATCGTACCGTAAATATCGCTCTCCACAACCTTTACGTTACTGCCCGTAAATTCCGCCGACGCGCCGGTCAAGGTAATAACGGCGTCGGCGCCGCTTGTATCCGCGTCCCCGAGCAGGTCGCCGTCGTCCGCCTCGGGTTGCGAGGTTTCCGGCGCTATAACGTCGATATCCGGCATCTCCGGCGTCGGTATGCTTTGATCGGTGCTTCCGTCGCCGTCGTTCGGGCCGCCGCCGCCGTTATCGGGTCCAAAGGTACAACCCGCAACGGTAAACGCCATTGCCAAAACGAGCACGAGCGAAACGATAAGCGTGCGTATTGAATAATGCTTCATGAAAAATCCCTCCGATATCGATTATTTATATTTTATGTATACCATATAAACATTGAAAGAATGTTGAAAATATGATAAAATTAAAATCAAAAAAAGCTTATTCTTTTCAAGCTAACTTTAATGTTTGTATGATAGTATATATGCAGTATAACATAAATTACACAAAACACCAACGTTTTGCAAGGAGGCGGGGCTTGAAGGTTTTAATCGTAGACGACGAGAAAACGCTCGCCGGCATGTTAAAGGAAATATTGAAGCAGAATAAAATCGAGGCGGACGCCGTTTTTGACGGAGAGGATGCCGTAGACTATGCTTTGTCGGGCGGCTACGACCTAATCGTTCTGGATATTATGCTGCCCAAAATCAACGGTCTTGACGTATTGAAAACGTTGCGGGAGAAAAAATTATCCGCGCCGATTTTATTACTGTCGGCAAAATCCGAGTTATCGGATAAAATACTCGGGCTTAACGGCGGGGCGGACGATTATTTGACCAAGCCGTTTGCCGTAGGCGAATTTATCGCGAGAGTCAAGGCGCTGACCCGGCGAAAAGCCGAGTTCGTGAGCGATATCATAGAATTCGGTACGCTGCGGCTTAACAAGAATACGCTCGCGCTTTCCTCGGGTGTGCATGAAATCAAGCTTAGCCTTACCGAATTCAAGGTCGTCGAAATACTCATGCTGAATCCCGATATCATTCTTACCAAGGAACGCATGATAGAGCGGGTTTGGGGCTGGGACAGCGCGGCGGAGTACAACAACGTCGAGGTATACGTTTCGTTTTTACGCAAAAAGCTTTCGGCGATAGAATCCGCCGTCTGCATAAAATCCGTGCGCGGAGTCGGATATATTCTGAGCGGAGAAAGCGGTGATTAAAAAAGCGAGATTACAATTCGTATGCGCCACTATGGCGATCGTGATAATCATTGTCGCGGTATTTTGCAGCGCGATTTTGATAAGCACTTACTCCGGCAACCGCTCGCGCAGCTTCAAGCTTTTGTATATGATAGCGGACGAATATACCCGCTCCGCAAAGGACGAGAAGCCGCAGCAAGGCGAACAGTTCGATCGGGTGCGCAGCTTTATTATCAAGCTTGACGCCGAATTTAACATAAAGGAGGCAAAATTCAACTCCGACTTCTATACCGTCGAGGATATTGAAAATTACGCCTCCGATATTATCGAGAGCGGCGCCGAGCAGGGTGCCGTAGGCGATATGCTTTTTGTCGTCAGGGTTATTCCGGACGGGCAAATAATCGCGGTTATCGATAACAGCGTGGAAAACTCCATGTTCCGCGAGCTGCTGCTTACGGTATTGCTTGCCGGTATAGTCGGCGCCGTGGTTTTGTTCGGCGTCGTCTGGTTGCTGTCCTACTGGGTGATCAAGCCCACCGCGGAAGCGTTCAAAAAACAAAAGCGTTTTATTTCCGACGCGAGCCACGAATTAAAAACGCCGCTTACGATTATCTCTGCCGGAACCGAGCTTTTAGAAAAACAGCTTAATGAAGAAACGGCGTCCCCTGCCATGAGTAAATGGATTTCGGACATAAAATCGCAAACGGACAAAATGAGCGCGCTTGTTTCCGATCTGCTGTCGCTTTCAAAAATAGACGAGGATACCGCGCCTAAGAGCAACGTAAGCTTTGATTTATCCAAGACCGTCTTGTCGGAAATTCTGTCGTTTGAAAGCGTCGCCTTTGAAAACGGTAAAACGTTCACTTACGCTGTCTGCCCGAATTTAAGCTATACGGGAAGTCCGCGCGAAATAAGCAATATGATTTCGATACTTTGCGACAACGCTATAAAACACTCCGACTCTAACGGCACGATCAAAGCCGCGCTTGTCAAGCAGGGCGCGCATCCCGCGTTCTCCGTCTTTAATACGGGCGGCGCAATAAAAGAGGAGGAAATCAAGCTTCTGTTCGAGCGCTTTTACAGAAGCGACGGTGCCCGCGCCGAAAGCGTAGGCTCCGGCTTAGGCTTATCCATTTTGGAGGCGCTCGCTAAACGCAACAACTGGAAAATAACCGTCAAAACGGATAATGAATCCGCTATTACGTTCAGCGTAATATTGTGACGAAACCGCCCGGACGCGAATGCGCGCAAGAGAACCGACCAAACGTGAATGCGCGCTGCGCTGCGGCTAGCGCCTTGCTTGCTTAATCGCATTCAGTCGGACTTTCAACGGGGTCGCTCCGCAAAAATGCGATTTTGCTATGCTCCGTTTTATTTGCATTATCACCGCGCCACCCGTACCGAATACGAATAAAACAAGCCCATGTCATGTTGAGCGCAGTCGAAACATCTCTTCGCCGCTTGCTAAGACAATTACTTGTCCTCTTTCCCCGCTTCGCCGCTTTCAACGCCCCGATACAATTCACTTGCCCTCTATTGTCATTAGACATTTTTCCTCCTTACCCCCGCCCGTGACCGCGGCAGTCCGCAGCCGCAGGGGGCTTAGGATTATAGCGCAGAACGGTGCGGGCTATAAAAATCGCTATTATGGCGGCGCCTACGTCGGCTACCTCGGCAAGGACTAACGAGCCGGAGTCCGGCATGAGGAAGGACAGCACAAGCATGAGTACCTTAATCACCATAACTATGCCGATGTTAATTGCCACAAGGGCGCGGGTGCGGCGGGCGATTTTGACGGCGGTGTAAATTTTGGATATCTCGTCGGTCATCAATACTACGTCGGCGGCTTCTATCGCCTCGTCGGTTCCCGCGTTGCCGAAGGCTATTCCCACGTCGGCGGCGGACAGAGCGAGTACGTCGCTTGTGTCCTTGCCCGCAAAGACCGTTTTGCCCGACTTAGAATGCTTGAGGATAAGCCCCATTTTGTCCTCGGGTCTGCAGTCGGCGTGAGCCTCGTCGATGTCCGCGCGCCTTAGCTCGGCCTCGGCGTCCGCGGAAGTGCCGCCCGTAAGGAACGCGGTTTTTTTGATGCCGAGAGTCTTTAGGGCGCGTATGTCGGCGGAGGCGTGCTCGCCTAAAACGTCGCCGAAGAATATGCTTTCCGGACGCGCAAGCGCCTCGAGGTAGTTTGACCCCTTAAACAGTATTCCGAGCCGCGACGCCGCGCCTACGCCGCCGAAGAAGCACATCGGAATGGAAAGCACCAAGGCGCACGGGCACGCCACTATCAAAAAGGTTAGCGCGATATGAATCCAATAGCCCCAGTTCAGATGATTTTCGCCCGAAAAAAGCGGCAAGAGCGCGCCTATTATTACGGCGATTCCGAGCATCGCTGGCGTGTATACGCGGGAAAATTTAGTTATGAATTGCTCGCTTTTCGCTTTTTTATTAACGGCGGCTTCCACCTGCTCGGTTATGTCGCCGGTGTCCGGCGACAGCGCGGTATTTGCGTTGTGGGCGTTCGACTTTTGAGCGACGAGCCTTTGAATGGAAAGACGGCTGCGGGTGATAGCGAGCTTTTGGAAGAATTCACCCACCTGATAAAACAGCATTATCGCCGCGCCCTCCGGGTAATCGCCCATTACAAAAGCGACTATCGCGGCGAGCATCATCAGGAAGTTTTCGTCCAAAAACCGCAACTTGAGAATATTTGACAGGAACTTGTAAATAACGCTGTGGGCAATCATGACGAAGGCCGCCGCGAACAGCGTTATAGAAAGAACGGTATAAACGTCCTCGGACTTAGGTACGAACAAGCCGCTTTCCTCGAGCGCGTCGAATACGAACATCACCAAAAAAACCGCCGCGCCTATAAGGCGGATAAGGTTGGGAACGTTAAACACGGATTTTTTTACCGCATCCTCGCACAATTGACCGCTCGCCGTATCGACGAGGGCGACCTCCGGCTCGCAGGCGCGCGCGGCGGCAAGTATTTCGGCGTACAGCGCGTCGGCGTCGGACGCGTCCGTTTCTATATAAAGCTTGCCCGTCGCGAAATTTAACGAAACCGACGTCGGCATAGCGAGCTTTTTCAGCTCGTCCTCCACCGCCTGCGCGCATACCGCGCAATCGAGTCCCGTTATTTTGTATATCTTTTTCATGCTATATCAAGTCCGCGTCGGGAAAAGCCACCGTGGCCTTGCTTCTAAGCTTGGCTATTTGCTGTGAGCCGCCGCAAATTACCAATGTGTCGTTCTTATGCAGAACCTGCTCGCCGGCGGGGTTGAGTATTACGTTGTCGCCGCTGCTCTTGATAAGAATGATATTGACATTGTGTTTGCGGCGTATATCCAGCTCGATAAGGGATTTATTCTCCCACTTCTCCGGCGTGATTATCTCTATGATTTTGAAGTCCGGCGTCAGCTCGGCTATTTCGACGATAGTCGGGTTAAAAATAGAGGCGGCTATTTTTTCGCCCATTTGCGCCTCGGGAAAAACCACGAGGTTCGCGCCTATTTTTTCCAGCACGGTTTTGTGAAGATGACTGCTCGCCTTAGCTATAATGTACGGCACGCCCATTTGCTTGCACAAAAGCGTTATAAAAATACTCGATTCCACGTCGCCCACGCATACGGCGACGACGTCGAAGTTTTTTATGCCCAGAGTTTTAAGCACGTTCTCGTCGGACGCGTCCGTACAAACCGCGTTCGTAGCGAAGGGTATATGCTCCGTAACCAAATCGTTGCTTTTGTCTACGGCGAGCACCTCCTTATCCATCGCGTAAAGCGCCTTGCAGAATGCCGAGCCGAAGCCGCCCAAGCCGATTACCGCTATCATATTAAGACCGTCTTTTTTATTAGGTTTGCGCATTTGTTATCCTCCCTAAAGGTTTGTATTTAAGAATACCGTTTATTTTTTTGCCGCCCGTATACGGTCAGCCTACTATCACGTTTGCGTCGGGGTATAAAACTATAGGCTTTATACCGCCCGTCTTGCTTGCAAATAACAGCCCCAGCGTAAGCGGTCCGAGCTTGCCTACGAACATGAGAAGCGCCAGAGTAAGCTTGCTTACCGCGGACAGATGGGGCGTTATTCCGAGCGTAAGCCCGGCGGTGCTCAGCGCGGCTATAACCTCGTAAATTATATGCTCGAGCGAGTAGTATTTAGCCATGTCGGGGTTGCCCGCCTCCACCGCAAAAAGAACCAGCGTGCCTATCACGATAAGCGCGACGGCGAAGAACAGCATGCTTACGGCGCGCATCGCGGTTCGGAAGTTAATTCTGCGCTTAGCGATTATTACCGAGCGCTTATCCCGCGCCGCCGAAACGATTATAAACAGCAGGATTACTATCGTTGTCGTCCGCACTCCGCCCGCGGTAGAGGCGGGGCTGCCGCCGATTATCATCAGGAACATAGTAAAAAATCTGCTTATCGCCGTAAGGCTGTCGGGAGGGAAAACGGAGAACCCCGCGGTGCGCGGCGTGACGGCAAGGAAGAACGCGTTGAGCAGCTTTTGCCCGAAATTCATGCCGCCCAGGGTGTCGGGATTGTCGTATTCGGCGACAAGGAAAAACAGCGTGCCCGCCGCTAGCAGTACGGCGGCGGCGATCAGCACGAGCTTTGTATGCAGCGCGTATTTTTTGAAACGGGTTCTGCGGCGCACGACGTCGAGTATAACGGTGAAGCCCAGACCGCCCAGTATTACGAGGAAGGACATGGACAGCAGTACGGACACGCTCCCCGCAAGCGGGGATATGCTGAAGCCGCCCGTGACGGAGGCTCCGCAAACGTCTATGCCCGCGTTACAAAAGGACGATACCGCCGTAAAAAGAGCCTTAAAAATCCCCGCCGCGCCGTATTCGATAATAAAGCCCGGCAGCAGCAGGACGAAGCCCGCGCCCTCTATTATCGCGGAGCAGGCGAGCAGGTATCGCGTCATCTTTACTACGCCGCCCGCCGCGTCCGAGGACAGGGTTTGCTGCAGCATGAGCCGTTCGGAGTAGGATATCTTTTTGCGTATAAGGGTAAAAACGAGCGTGGCTACAGCCATTACGCCCAGCCCGCCTATCTGAATCAGCAGAAGAATTACTATCTGCCCGAAAATATTGAAGAAAGCGCCGGTGTCGTATACGGTAAGCCCCGAGCCGCACAAGGACGTCGTCGAGGTGAATAACGCGTCTACGAAGCTCACCCATTCGCGGTTTGTGTTCGCTATAGGCAACGACAAAAGGAACGCGCCTACGAGAATCGCCGTCGCGAAGCCGATAACGATTACCTGTGTGGGCTTCAACACCCTTTTTCTTGAACGTCCGGAAGCCGATTTCATTAATTAAGCTTGGTAAGCAGACTTACCGCGTGTACGGCGAGAGCCTTTTGATCGCCTATCGTGTCCACGCCCTCGTTCGTTTTGGCGGTGACGCCTACGCTGTCGCCGTCGATTCCGAGCAGACCGGCAAGGCTGCGTTTCATAGGCAGTATATGCTCGGACATGCGCGGGCGTTCGGTTATTATTACTATCGAAACGTTATCCACCTTAAACTTGCGCGTCCTGACGAGCTTCATTACGCGGGCTAGGATTTCCGCGCCCGAAATATCGGCGTATTGCGGGTCTGCGCTGGGGAAGTAGTACCCGATATCGCGTTCGCCTATCGCGGAAAGCAGGCTGTCCGCGAGCGCGTGTATCACCGCGTCCGCGTCCGAATGACCGGTAAGCCCCTCATAATGCGGTATCTCTATTCCGCCCAGCATGAGCTTGCGGCCCAAAGCGAAACGGTGAATGTCGTAGCCGTTACCTATTCTCAAGATTTCATATCCTCCCGTGTGTTCGGCGGTGAAGCGTTTAATGTCCGCCATAGTCGTTATTTTGTAGTTAGCCGTGCTTCCCGTAATGTAGGCGCATTTATGGAAGCAGGCCTCGAATATTTGCGAGTCGTCGGAATAGTCGCCCGCGCCCGCCGTAAGGAGAGCCTCGCATATCATGCCGTAGTCGAACACCTGCGGCGTTTGCGCCTGTATGAGCCGTCCGCGGTCAAAGGTGTTCGCCCGGTCGGGCAGTATTTCCTTAACGGTGTCGGTGCACGGCACATAAACCACCGCGCCGCCCTGCGAGCCGGCGGCGTCTACCGCTTGAGCGATTATTTCAGGAGTCACGTTGGGGCGCGCGCCGTCATGAATTATTACCATATCGCAGGACTTAATATATTTCAGTCCGCGCCTTACGGATTCCGAGCGTTGTCCGCCGCCCTCGGTTATTTCCACGTTCTTGTACCGCGCCGCGATAATTGCGAACTGCTGTATTTCGGCGGGCGCGGCGACAAGCACGACCGGATACGCCGAGAATTTTTCCAGCGTGTATTCTATGACGGTCTTGCCGCCCGCCTCGTATAACAGCTTATTGTAACCCAGCTCCGCGCGCGAGCCGCTCCCCGCGCCGAGTATAAGCGCGACCGTTCGGTTGGTGTAATCCGTCAATCTAATTCCGCTCCTTCATATAAGGCTTTGGGGTCTTTGCGCGCAAGCTTCTCGTCGACCGAAAGCACGCGTGCCGAGATTTCGCGGTCGCCAAACGCGATAGTGATAATATCGCCCTCCTTAAGCGTGTGCGCGGGCTTTGCTGACTTCCCGTTGACCTTTACGCGCCCGCCGTCGCAAACCTGATTCGCCACGGTGCGCCGCTTAATTATCCGGCTAAGCTTTAGAAATTTATCTAATCTCATAGCGGTATTATATCATTTTTTTGCCGCGTTGTATATCTTTTACGATAAATGCGGAATAATATTATAATAGACTAGTCTAATCAAAGCTTGAGGTGCGATATGAAGCGCAAATTAGCGGCGGCTATAATTTTGGCGACACTCGCGGCGTTAACCGCCGCGCCGCCCGGCGACGAGTATTCCGGCGTAGACGGTTACGGCGGCTACGAGAGGGCGGATTACATTATTACCGACTAAAAATACCGCCCGGACGCGGCGAATATACCGACCAAGCGTGAATCGGCGCTGCGACAAGCCGCCCTTTACGGGCGACTTGTCTTGCTTAATCCGATTCAGTCGGACTTAAAGAGGTTTAGTCTATCCGGGCGTGTACCGTAGCACGTTACTCGCGTGGTCATTCCGCTCGCTAGCGGTACGGGTTCTCCTTGTTCTTCCGCACTCCATAAACAAAACAAAATCAATGTCATGTTGAGCGTAGTCGAAACATCTCTTCGCCGCTTTCAACGCTCCGATGCAATTCTCTTGCCCTCTTTTTGCCATCTTCGCCGCCTACCAATCATTCACTTGCTCTCTTCCCCCCCCCCTTTTTTTCCCTCGTTCTTCCTCCGCTTGTCCGTTCCCTATGTACAAACCGCGTTGACTACTTGCTTCGGATTATGATATAATGAGAATTGCCCCGAAGCTCTCCTCGCGGTTAGCTTCGCACATCGAAAAAAAATCTAATAACTCTATTAAAAAAGAGGTGTATTATGCCGAGTTGGGGAATAATTTTAATCGTAGTCGGCAGCCTTGCGGTCTTGTTTTCGTCGCTGATACTTGTGACGGCGTATAATGTGCATAGGGCTTTCGGGCGGCGCGAGTCCTTTCCGGGCTACCGTTTGGAGGAGTTCCCGGGGCTTTTTGCCGAGGCGAAGCCGTTCCCTAATTACAGGGGCGAGAGGCTCTCCGGGTACGTCTATTCCCGCGCGGGGGTCGCCGTTAAGGGCCTGCATGTTTTTTGTCACGGCAAGGGCAGCGTGCACAGAGACTATTTGTACTATATCGACGCTCTTTGTAAGGGCGGGTATCTTGTGTTTGCCTATGACAATACGGGTTACGGAGAGAGCGGAGGGGCTTGCCCGGGCAGTCTCGAGCAAGCGGTTCTCGACCTCGGCAGCGCGTTAAGGTACGTCAAATCCGACTCGGCTCTGTCCGGATACAAAATTTCCCTTAGCGGGCACAGCTGGGGCGGTTACGCGGTTACGGCGCGCCTTAATTCGCCGGGTTGCCGTATAGAGGCGGCTGTGGATATTGCAGGCTTTAACAGCATATCCGGCTTCATGGCGGTGCGTCAGGGCAAAGCCGCGTTTTTGCTGTATCTGCCTATGCTGACCTTCTCCTTTTTCAAGCGCGGACGCATTTCGGGGTACTCCGCGGTCGGCGGTATCAAAAAAGCCCGGGACACCCGCGTGCTTATGCTTTATTCGCGCGACGACAAGGAGGTCCCTTACAGTATTTACCGAAGAATGCTCCGCAAGCTGCAAGCCGCGCGCAACGTCCGGTTTGTGTTTTTCGACGACAGAGGGCATAATCCGTTTTTTTCCGGCGCGCGGTCGGCGGTCATGCGCGAAGCGACGGATAAGCACAAGCGCGCGCTGGCGGCGGCGGACGAGCCGTCGCGCGGGTTGCTCCGCGCCGGGTTCAAAAAAGAAATTATGGAGCTGCAACGCGGCTGGGAGCCGGATTTTATCGATACGGTTTTGGAGTTTTTGGGTTGAAAGTGATTTTAATTTACCTCAAGCCCTATACTAAGCAATTAATTCTCGGACCGCTCGCCAAGCTTTTGGAGGCGGTGCTCGAGCTTATGCTGCCTATGCTTATGGCGCAGCTTATCGACGTCGGTATAAACCTCCTTTACGACGTCGGCTACGTCGTGCGCACGGTTATCTATATGGCGGTGTTTACCCTCGTCGGGTGCGCCTCGTCGGTCTATTGTCAGTATTCGGCTTCGGTCGCCTCCCAAGGCTACGGGACTACGCTTCGCAACGCGTACGTAGCCAAAATCAACGGACTGTCGCACAAGGATTTGGAACGCTTCGGCAACTCCACGCTGCTTACGCGCGCGACGTCGGACGTAAACAACGTACAGCACGCGGTGGCTATGTTCATAAGGCTTGTCACGCGCGTACCCTTCATCTGTATCGGCAGCCTGGTCATGTCGTTTGTCATGGACTGGCGGCTCGCGCTTATCCTTACGGCGTTTATCGCGGTTTTTGTGCTTGTCACCTTCCTCGTCATGCGTAAAACGCTTCCCCGCTACCGTAAAACGCAGGAGAAACTGGACGGTATTTCCACCTCGGTGAAGGAGAACCTCGGCGGCGTCAGAGTGGTGCGCGCCTTTAACGAGAGCGGCGCGGAGGAGAAACGCTTCGCCTCGGCTAACGACGCGTGGGCAAAAGCGGCGTTAAGGGCGGGACGGCTCGCCTCGCTTATGTCGCCTATTACCGCGCTCGTGCTTAATTCCGCCGTGGTCGCCGTGCTTTGGTTCGGCGGCGGTCATATCGATACGGGCTTGCTCAAGCAGGGCGAGCTTGTCGCATTTATCAACTATATAACGCAGGTCACGCTCGCGTTGAGTCTTGCCGCCAATCTTACCGTAATGTTCATGCGCGCGCTCGCCTCCGGCGGCAGAATAGCCGAGATTATGAAGCTTGACCCGTCCGTAACCGCGCCCGCCGCGCCCTCCGCGCCCGTCCGCCCCGAGCCGTACGCGGCGGCGGTGGCGTTTAACGGGGTAAGCTTCGATTACGGCGGCGGCGACGCGTTGAAGGATATAAGCTTCGCGGCGGCGCGG
Source organism: Clostridiales bacterium (assembly GCA_031290295.1). Classification (GTDB taxonomy): domain Bacteria; phylum Bacillota; class Clostridia; order Christensenellales; family DUVY01; genus JAITNT01. Next base: position 5,313 of record JAITNT010000099.1, on the reverse strand, counting down.
GGCGAGAGTATAGGCATCGTCGGCGGAACGGGCGCGGGCAAAAGTACGCTCGTCAAGCTGTTGCCGCGTTTTTACGACGCGAGCGGCGGCGAAATCAAGGTGTTCGGCGTGCCCGTCAAGGAATACGCGCCGGAGGAGCTGCGCGCGAAAATCGGCTATGTGCCGCAAAAAGCCGGGCTTTTTCCGGAAACCGTGCGCGAGAACCTCGTGCTGGGGCGCGCCGTTACCGACGCCGGGCTGGCGCTCGCGTTAGAAACCGCGCAGGCGGCGGATTTTGTGGCGGCGCTTCCCGACGGGTTAGACACCGCCGTCGCGCGGGGCGGCGCTAATTTCTCGGGCGGACAGCGACAGCGGCTTACCGTCGCGCGCGCGCTTTGCGCTAACCCCGATATTCTGGTGCTTGACGACTCGCTTTCCGCGCTCGACTATATTACCGACAGGAAGCTTCGCAGAGCGCTCGCCAAGAACTACGCGGGTACGACCGTAATAATCGTTTCTCAACGCGTGAGCGCGGTGAGGGACTGCTCGCAAATCCTGGTTTTAGAGAACGGCGGGCTTGTCGGCATAGGCTCGCACGACAGCCTCATGCGGCTGTGCCCGCTGTACAGAAGCATTTATAATTCGCAGAACAAGGAGGAGATAGCGTGAAGGCTCATACGCTGCCGGATACCGCGGAAAGCGTCGCGTCCCCTAGGGTCATGTATTTCCGTATACACTCCCCGTCGGGGGCACTCGCTTTCTTTGTCTGCGGCGCGCACGGTTTTTCGCACGCCCTTTGCGTCGGCGGGGGTTATAATGCGTAAGCGCGCCGCCGCGGGGAGGCGGCCGATTTTCAGGCTCGCGGGATATATGGCGCGAGGCGGCGCGTCGACGGTTTTTCCTGTGTGCTTTTCCGTTCTTTCCGCGCTCGCCGTCAGCGCGGGCGGCATCGCCGGTCCTTACCTTATAGGCAGGATTATCGGCGCGGCGGCGTCGGCGGGCGGCGTCGATTTCGCAGAAATCGGATTCTATCTGTCTATTCTTACCGCAGTCTACGCGGTCACGGCGCTCGCTAACTTCGGGCTGTCACGCTTATCGAACGTTATTTCCGTGCTTGCCGTCAAGAGAATGAGGAGGGACGCTTTCCGTAAGCTTATGCGTCTGCCCGTAAGCTATCTCGACAGCCGTTCGGCGGGCGACCTTGTGAGCCGTTTTACCAACGATATCGACATGGTGGCGGAGGGCATACTTCAAACGGTCACTCAGCTTATTACCGGCATATCGACGATAATCGGCTGCGTGGTAATGATGATTATTATGGACGCGATGATTGCGCTCGCCGTAATCGCGGTCGTGCCGTTTGCGGTGCTTGTCTCGGTCCTTATCGCCGGGAACGCGGGCGCCAAATTCCGGGAAAACCAAAGGATTACGGGCGAATTCACGGGTTACGTTAACGAGCTTATCGAGAATCAAACCGTAATCAAGGCTTTCGGTTATGCGGACGGCGCCGAGAGTAAGACTGCGGAAATCAATTCGCGGCTCTATGCCGCGGGTCAAAAGGCGCAGTTTTACAGCTCGCTCGTTAATCCCGCCACGCGGCTTATCGGCAACGCCGCCTATGTGCTTATCGGGCTTATCGGCGGGGTCGCCGCGATAAGCAAGGGTCTTTCGGTCGCGGTTATCACCTCGCTGATATCGTATTCTATGCAATTCTCGCGGCCGTTTAACGAAATGACGGCGATTTTTACCCAGCTGCAAATGGCGGAAGCGGCGGCGGGTAGATTCTTTTCCCTGCTCGACGAGCAATCCGAGGAGGACGAAAGCCGCAAGCCGGGTCTTGCGTTTAAGGAAGGCGCGGTGGAGTTCAGGAACGTGAGCTTCCGCTACCGCCCCGATACGCCGCTTATAGAGAATTTTTCGCTGGTCGTGCCGCCTAGGTCTAAGGTCGCGATAGTAGGGCCTACGGGCGCGGGCAAAAGCACGCTGATTAACCTCTTGATGCGCTTTTACGAAACGGACGGCGGCAGTATCCTTATCGACGGCACGGACATAAGGACGGTAAACCGCGACAGCGTGCGCGAATGCTTCGCCATGGTTTTGCAGGAAACGTGGCTCTTTCACGGCTCGGTGGGCGCAAATATCGCTTTCGGCGAGCGCGGCTCCACCGCCGGGCAAATAGAAGCCGCCGCCCGCGCCGCCCGCGCGGACGGGTTTATCGGCCGCCTGCCCGCAGGGTACGACACGGTTATCGACGCGAGCGGTAATTTTTCGCAGGGCGAATGTCAGCTCCTCACCGTCGCCCGCGCAATCCTCACCAAAGCCCCCATGTTGATTTTTGACGAAGCGACCAGCAGTATAGACACCCACACCGAACGAAAAATCCAAAAAGCCGTCGCCGAGCTTTTGCGTGGACGCACGTCCTTCATAATAGCGCACCGCCTAAGCACTGTCGTCGATTCGGACATGATAATCGTAATGAAGGACGGCGCGATAGCCGAGCTTGGCACCCACGACGACCTCATTGCCTTAGGCGGCACGTACAAGGAGCTGTACGAAAGCCAGTACGCCGCCCCGACAAGCGCCCCCGACTCCGCCGCAATATCCGTAATGCCCCGAGCGCGCTAAAGCCCCCGACGGCTCGCCCTAATACCCCGTAAACCGGCGGGCTTGTTGCGAACCTCCCCCGTTTAGGCTCGCCCCCCCCCGATCGCCCGCACATCGACCGTACTCACAGTCTATCATACAGAACGTTTGTTTGTCAAGACGTTTTGACAGAAATCGCAAAATATTTTTTGCCAAATTTTGCCAGTTTTTATTGTGCAAATTTACAGGTGCGCTCCGGCTTAATTGCATTATCGCCGTTCACCGTACGGATTGTCCTTAGCGAGGAGCGCCGGCGACGCGGCAATCCGGTTCAAGCTTGCCCTCTCTGTCATTCAGAGGCGCGTTAGCGCCGTAGGAATCCAGTTTAATTTTATCCTCTTTCCTCATGCCGCATTACCGAATGCAGCAGGCGGTTTCTGGATTGCCGCGTCGCTTTCAGCTCCTCGCTAAGGACAACTGTAGTTGTTTACCCGTACCCAAAAAATTAAAACCCACCAATGTCAATGCTATCGCGCAGTCGAAACAAACTCTATCGCCGCTTACCAATCATTCTCCTGCCCTCTTTCCCCTACCCGCACATTACGTCCAGAATCATCATCAACACGAAGCCCAGCATGGCGCCCGCAGTCGCGACCTTCGTGTATTTTTCGCGGGCGGAGGGAACCAACTCGTCTACTACCACATAAATCATAGCGCCCGCGGCGATAGCGAGCATCCAGGGCAGTATCGCCGAGGTAAGCATTATCAGCGCGGCGCCGAACACCCCCGCTGCCGGCTCCACCGCGCCGGAAAGCACGCCGTAAAGGAAAGAGCGTTTTTTGGAGCTTCCGCCGCTGCGCAAGGGGAGGGCTATTATCGCGCCTTCGGGGATATTTTGCACGGCGACGCCTATCGCAAGCATTATAGCGGAGGCTATCGACGCGCCCGCGCCCTGCGTACCCGCTAAGGCGCAGCTAAGACCCACCGCCATGCCCTCCGGGAAATTGTGCATAGTTACGGTGAAAATCAGTTTAGACGTGCGTAAGCGCGGCTCGCCCGCGGAGTCCGTATTTTTTTGTAAGCCGTTCGGCTTGTTTTTTTGCTTTCCGGCGGATATTTTGTCAAACGCGAATATCATTGCGCCGCCCGCAAGGAAGCCCGCCGCCGCCGGCAGCCAAGGCGCGCGGTCGTCCGCGTTCAAATCTATAGCGGGGATAAGCAGCGACCATACCGCCGCCGCCAGCATAACCCCCGCCGCCAGTCCCATAAAAAGCTTCTGCAATCGCTGATTTATTTCCTTCCGCGTAAAAAAAACCAAGCTCGCCCCGACAATAGTTCCCGCAAACGTTATGCCCGTTCCGGCAAGCGCCAATATCAAGGGATTTAATTCCGCCATACCTTCTTCCCCTTTAACCTGTGTGACAGCCGGAGCCGGCGTAATGCCGACCGACCGGAAACGCCCTCGCAGACCGTTCCGCTGCTAATAAAAAACTCACTCCTACCAATGTATGAGCGCGGAATAACGCGGTGTGAGCTTTCTTTGAGAAAAATAAGCGGCGATAAGTCGGTTAAAAAACTGTGCGGCGAAAGAGCTTCATAACAAGTCTATCTGCCTAACGCCGAGTAATTACATATGCGGGCGACCGGGGGCGGTCGCCCCTACAAGGACAACCGCGGTTTGTCTACCCATACCCCACAAAACCGGCCCTCTTTGTCGTTAGCGCCGTAGGAATCCGGTTTGATTTTATCCTCTTTCTACCATCTTCGCCGCTTACCAATCGTCTTCTTGCCCTCTTTACCGCGGAATTTCGCGCCGCCCCCGGTAATTCCGTTGACAACCAAACTTGTCCTTGATATAATTAAAACAAAACATACAAAAAGGAGATTTTTACTTATGAAAAGACTATTGACTACCGCCTTGTCGCTGTTGTTCGTCGTGTCGGCGGCGTTCGGATTCTCGGCGTGCGGCGAAAGCGGCGGCGGGGGTCAGACGGGCGCAAAAACCTACGCCCTGACGCTCAGCTCCGATAACGCTGCCGCCGGCACCGTTTCCGGCGGCGGGGAATTTGAAGAGGGCGCGTCCGTTACGGCAACCGCCGCGGCGAATACGGGCTTCAAGCTCGACGGCTGGTATACCTCGGACGACACGCTAAAAAGCGCTTTGGCGGCTTATACCTTCCTTATGCCCGCAAGCGCGCTTTCGCTCAAAGCAAAATTCAGCGCGCTTTCCGACGGCGGCGAGGAGCCGGAGGAACCGGACGATTCCGGTTGGAACATCAAGGTCGGCGACGGGACGAACGGCGTACGCGCGGGGCTGCATTATCTGGAATACGGCGAATATCCGGGAAGCTTTGTCGGAACCGCCCTTAACACTACTCTGGAGGGGTTATATAACGGCGGCAGCATATCGGCGCAGCTTACGGCGGCGGGAAGCTACAAAACGAACGGAAACAGCACTAGCGCGGCGAACAAAACATATACCTCAAAGGAAAACTACGCGTATACGTATCAAGACGCGAAATATGTCCGCGTGTCGATAGTGCCTTATACCGAGTCTACCGGTTCTTATACCTACAGCACGAACGATACGGTCGGGGAAAAGGGTACTATCAATTGGTTCAAGGTGGAGCCGTTAAGGTGGATTATTCTGAATTACGACAAATTACCTAAGAACATCAATCCGAGCGGCAGCGCCGCCGCCACGCAGCTTGAGCTGCTTACGGTCGAGGAAATCATGTCTAACATTCCGTT
>JAITNT010000068.1 GCA_031290295.1 Clostridiales bacterium | reverse complement strand
CTCCGCCGTAATTACCGCGGCGGCTGCCGGTGAGACGCCGTTCGGAGCGGCAACGGGCTACAAGGTTTCATTCGACAGCGCGTCCGCAACTAACTGGTACGATATCGGTATCGGAATCGCGCAAACCGACGACGCGGCTTTTGCCGCTAATAAGCACTACATTATTAATTTCGACGTCAAGGTATTGGAAAGCACGGGCACGGCGTTGTTCCTTAATGCGAATATCGGCGGAGGGGCAAAGAGCAGAGGCTTCATGCTTCCCGCCGCAGGCAATCAAATACACGTTAGCTTGAGCTTTATCACCGTCGGCGCGACGAACGTGCTCGAGCTTTTCGGCAACAACGTTAATTTGACGATCGTTATCGGCAACATAAGAATGTACGCCTACGACCTTTCGGCGGCGACGGCTATGGATATCACCGTAGACGGAATTACGGAGGCAGGGAAGTTTACGTTTGTGAATAATAGTGCAGACACCTCGTATGCTTTCGATACCGACGGAAACTTCGTATTCAGCATTTACGGGAACGGGTATCCTAACATTAATACCGCTATAGAGGTTGCGGACGGACATTATACCTTGACACTTGACGTAACGTTTATAAACATTACGGACGCGAATACTTTCTATCTTAGGATAGGTTCGAGCGATCGTAGGGCATTGAAACCGTCGGACTTTGTTACAAGCGATACAAAGACGGTTACGTACGATGTCACCGTTTCGAGCGGAACACCGATAGCATTCCGAATTTTTCTGCCTGACAACACGCCTTTGACCGCGGTCAGCGGCATTATCAGCAACGTAACGCTTACGACGGTTGCGGGGTAAGGCGGTTACACAAGACATAGCGAGAAGGGCATTCCGGTTTACGGAATGCCTTTCTAACGGCTAAAAATCGACGGGAAACGAATAAAATGGCGGAAATTAAAACCATTAAGCACAAATTAGGCGGCATAACCGCGATTTATACTATCATAGACGGAATAACGACGTTTACCGCCGTGCCAGCCGGTATGCTCTCTAAAGTAGACGGCAAAAAGCTTACCTTAGAGGGGGTCAAGTACAACCGTCCCGACCCTATGGTACAGGTAAGCGTATTCGGCGACGCCGTTAACAGACAGTATTCGGCGGGTCAAACTATGCGGAACGGCGAAAGCTGTTTTCAACTTAAATTCGCCGGACAGAACAAGGTAACGGGCGCGGAGGACACCGACATAGTCACATATTTTAACCGCGACGGCGTCCGGACGGCAGAGCATCATTTGCTTTACCGCGAGGGACGCAAGTTTTTGGAATGCTACACCGTATACGTCAACGGCGGCGAAAGCGACATAACGCTAGAAATGCTTTCGTCCTTTTCTATCGGCAGTCTTACTCCGTTTGCGCTCGACAATCCTGCCGGCGGAATCCGGTTGCACCGTTTGCGCTCGCAATGGAGCGCGGAGGCGCAACTCGAAACGCGCACCGTGGAGGATCTCCTTATGGAGCCGTCGTGGATGAATTACGGCGTGCGCGGCGAACGCTTCGGCGCTATAGGCTCTACGCCCGCGCGTAATTTCATACCGTTTGCCGCGCTTACCGACACGCTTAACGGCGTAACGTGGGCGGTAAATATCGGGTGCGGTTCGTCATGGCAAATGGAATTTTATCTTGCCCAAAACTCGGTTAATCTTTCGGGCGGGATAGCCGATTTTGAGTTCGGGCATTGGCGCAAGGTATTGAAGCCCGGGGAAAGCATTACGACGCCGCGCGCTTGCTTTACCGTAATCAGGGGCGGCGTAGACGAGGCAAGCCAAATCCTCACCGAGCGGCAGAAGGAATACCCTAAGCCCGCTTGCGAGCAGGCCTTGCCGATTATTTATAACGAATATTGCAATACGTGGGGACGGTGCTCGCTGGATAATATCCTGCCGCTCATAAACTCCGCTTCCGATTTCGGAATAGACTATTTTGTAATCGACGCGGGTTGGTACGAAAAGCTCGATAAATCGGCGGGCTTTTATACTCCGAGGAAGGACTATTATCCTAACGGGCTTGAGGAGGTCGTTAGGATAATTAACGCCAGGGGTATGCGCGCGGGGCTTTGGTTCGAGTACGAGAGCCGCGAGTACGACGAGCTGGCGGGGGTTTTTGACGGACATCTGTTGACCCGCGACGGCAAGGTTATCCGTAATCTCGAACGCGCCTTTGTGGATATGCGCGACCCCTATGTGATCGGTTTACTCAAAAAAGACGTGATAGGATTACTGCGCGATAAGGGCTTCGGCTACGTCAAGGTGGACTATAACGAGAATATCGGCGTAGGCTGCGACGGCGCGGAGTCGATAGGAGAGGGCTTGCGGCAACAGGTTTTGGCGGCGCAGGAGTTCTTCGGAGAAATCAAGCGGGAGCTTCCGGATATAGTTTTGGAAATGTGCGCTTCGGGCGGAATGCGTCACGAGCCGTCCATGATTGCTCTTGGAGATCAGATGTCCTATTCCGACATACACGAGTCCGACGAGGGCGCGGCGGTAGCGGGGGATTTGCACCGTATTATTCAACCCGACCGCTGTCAGGTTTGGGCGGTGCTCCGCAGTACCGACGACGAGAGAAGAATGGTGAACACTATTTCAAAATGCTTCCTGGGGCGCATGTGTTTTTCGGGCGATATTGACGGGCTTAACGCGCGGCAGACCGATATCGTCAAGGACGCAGTCGCTCTGTATCGCAAGTGCGCTCATGTTATTAAGGACGGCTTTTCGTATTTTCTCGGTAAATATAACCGCTCTATGCGCGACCCTAAGGGCTGGAAAGCCGTTTTACGCGAGGGCGCGGGCGGCGTCGTGTTTACGGTACATGCGTTCAGCGAACAAAAAATCCTGAAAATCAAGCATAAGACGCTTATCGATAAAAAAATCGACGGAGTATTCAAGGCAAGCGGCGCAAGCGCGCGTATCGAGAACGGCGGCTTGATAATCGAGGATATGCAGGCGAGAAGCGGCGTAGTTGTTTATTTAAGCAAGGGAGATATTTAAGCGTTATGGCAAAAAAATATTTATTCGGCATATGCGAAGTGTTCGAGGGTCCTATACAGCCCGGCATAACGCCCGACCGCACCGTAGATATTATCGCGGCGTTAGGTTGCAAGTCCATGCGCGTGTGGATGCATCACCGCGATTTGCTGGAGCTTGACCGCGAGGGCAAGCCGAGGCTTATACCCTCAAAAATCGTCGCGTATAAGGCGCTGCTAAAAAAGCTTATCGATAACGGCGTCACTCATCTTACGGGAATGAACCATTGTTATCTTCACCCCGAGGGCTTCGAGGCGAGCAGTTGGAACGTTATACCGCTGCCCGACGGCGACGTTTATATTCCGTTTTTGCGGTTGCAAACCGAGAGCTGCGCCATTCTTGCAAGAGCGTTTCCCGAGATAAAATTCTGGGAGGTCGGCAACGAGGTCAACTTCGACAGGTTTATAGCCAAGCCCGGTTATCCCGATGAGAATCCTCCGCCCGAGGGCGAGTATCCAGGACTGTCGTATACCGAGGACGAAAAAGCGCAAATAACCGTAGACATATGCTATTACAGCTGCAAGGGCGTCAAGGTCGGTAATTCAAAAGCAAAGGTAGTTATACCGTCGCCGGCGGGCGGCAGCGAACGCACGGCGGGCTTTATCGAAATGATTTACAAGCACATCGAGAGCGGCAAATTCCCGCGCGGTTCCGCCGCGGCCACCGATACAGACGATTACTTCCATATTCTTTCGTGGCACCCGTATAATTTTGACGGCGTATCGGAGAGATTAGTTGACTTTTATAATGAAGTGTACGGCGTCGCGGAGCGGCACGGCGACGGGAGAAAGCCCGTATTTATTACGGAGTTCGGGTATCATGACAGCGATTTGGTTAAATTCGGTATCACGCAGAAGGAATCCGACGAACGGCAAGCCGCGTACCTGCTGGGGGATTATGAACGCCTCAAGGGCTTGAAACACTTAGAAACGGTGCACTATTTTCGCTTGTTCGACTGGGAGGACGGTCCGGGTATAGAAAAGGATTTCGGACTTTTTACTTCGCCCGATAATCCCGCGGGATTAATCCCGAAGGCAAAGGGGTTGGCGCTCTATAAATATTTTAACGGCGCCGCCGCGGATATACGCAAATTATATATGCACGCAAACACGAACGTTCAGGGCGATAAGGAGTTTATAAAAAATGCAAGCAAAAAATGAGCATCCGGTAATTAAACACAAGACCGATCTCTGCGTTATAGGCGGAGGCATCGCCGGACTGTGCGCGGCGGTTTCCGCCGCCAGACACGGCTTGAAGGTTGTGCTTGTTCAGGATCGCCCGGTTCTCGGGGGTAACGCTTCGAGCGAAATGCGCATGTGGATACGCGGAGCTTCGATTTATCAGCCGGAGCTTAAAGAGGGCGGTATTCTGGAGGAGCTGGCGCTCGCAAACACCTACTATAATCCCTCTATGGATTATCCTATGTGGGACGCGGTACTGTACAATATAGTTATTTCCGAGAAAAATATCGAGCTTTTGTTGAATTGCACGTGTATCGACGCTTCCTCGTCCGGCGGCAGGATAACCGAAATCGGCTGTTGGCAGTTGACTACCTATCAAAGGCATGTTATAAGCGCGGAATATTTTTGCGACTGCTCGGGCGACAGCGTGCTTGCGCCCCTTGTCGGGGCGCTTTATATGCGCGGACGGGAAGCAAAATCCGAGTATAACGAAAGCTACGGACTGGATAAGCCCGACACGCAAACTATGGGCAACACCTGCCTTATTCAGGCAAGAGAAACGCAAAAGCCCGTGAAGTACGTTGCGCCGCCGTTTGCCGAGAGGTATGACGAAACGGCATTTAATTACCGCCTGCATTTCGGCGGCAAAAAGTTTTTGAATACAAATTACTGGTGGCTGGAGTTCGGCGGTGCGGGCGATGCGATAAGCGACGGGGATTCGGTAAGGGCGAGATTGCTTGCCGCCGCTTACGGCGCGTGGGATTTTATTAAAAACGGCGGCAAGTACGACGCCGACAACTGGGCGCTCGACTTTGTGGGATTTTTGCCCGGTAAGCGCGAAAGCCGCCGCTATATGGGCGATTATGTGCTTAACGAGTCCGACGTCGCGGAGGGCAGAATTTTTGAGGACGAGGCGGCGTACGGCGGCTGGCCTATGGATATCCACGATCCGCTGGGCTTTGACAGCCCTAACGAGCCTAACGTATTCCGTATTTTGCCAAAGCCCTATTCGATTCCTTTGAGGTGTCTTTATTCAAAAAATATCAAGAATTTGTTTGTCGCGGGGCGCAACATCAGCGCAACGCATATCGCGTTAGCGTCTACCCGCGTTATGGCTACATGCGGCATAATGGGGCAGGCTGTGGGAATAGCGTGCGCCGTAGCTAAGAAGTATAAGACGGATAATGCGGGCGCGGTTCTGCATATCGGGGAAATAAAACAGCTTCTGCGCCTGGACGACTGCTATCTGCTCGGCACGCCCGTCAAATATTCGCAGGCGGCGCGATCCGCAAAATGCGATAAGGCTTTGAATAAGGACGGCATAGAACGTAAAATTAACGGTGTCAATAGCTGTGTAAGCCTGAAGCCTGCGGAGCACGTCGATTTAACGTTTGCCGAGCCGGTGGGAATTCGCGGCATAAGGGTCGTATTCGACAGCGATATCCCCCGGGACGAGTATCCCGCGGAATATGAGGAAGAAAAGCAGTATCCTATGAGGAGTCACGCCTTTTTGGACCCGAGGGTTTTGCCTATGCCGTCGATTCTTCCCAAAGCCTACAAGCTCCTTGTCAAGGTCGGCGGGGCGTGGCGGGAAGCGGCGTCGGCCGATA
>JAITNT010000065.1 GCA_031290295.1 Clostridiales bacterium | reverse complement strand
AAAATATTTCTCAAATGCGCGAATTTAATCCTGCCTGCTCCGGCGTACTTCCCCGCCAGCTTAACAAGGTCGTTAAATCTGCCCGCGCCCAGCGAGCCGCTGCAAAAGGTAAGCCCGTTGTGCTTATCCGGCACGGTCGCAAACAGCCTGTCCAGATCGGACTCGTCGGCGATTATTCTCGGCAAGCCGAAAATATCCCACGGCGGGTCGTCCGGGTGTATCGCCATATCGACGCCGGTTTCGCCGCATACCGGCATAATTTTATTGAGAAAGTACACAAGATTCTCAAAAAGCTTGCCGTGCGATACGCTCCTATACTCGCCGAGAAGCCCGTTAAGCTCCTCCTTGGTGTAGCTTTCGTCCCAGCCCGGCAGGCTCAGGGACTTAGGGTCGAGCCGCCTCATCTCGGCGTCGTCAAACAGCAGGCTGTTCGAGCCGTCGGCGGCGGGCGCCTTGAGGTCGGTTCGCAGCCAGTCGAACACCGGCATGAAATTATAGCAAATGCACTGCACCCCGGCGTCGGCAAGCGTTTTAATATTCACGATATAATTATCTATGTATCCGTCGCGCGAGGGCTTGCCCAGCTTGATATCCTCGTGCACGGGCACGCTCTCTATTACGCACATTTCCAGCCCCGCGCCCGCGGCGCGCGCTTTCAGCCCGTTTACGGAAGCCGCCGACCACCTGCCGCCGACGGGACAATCGTACACCGCCGTTACCACTCCCGACATATTAGGAATTTGCCTTATATATTCGAGCGGTATAAGGTCGCGCTCTCCGTACCAACGGAATGTCATTTTCATAGTCTAAAGAACTCCTTACTGTTATTAAAACAAATATCCGCCGTAAGCTGAGCGGCGCTTTTGGGGTCATACTCGCCCGCGTCTATCTTATCCGCGACAAGGTCTGCGAGAATGCGCCTAAAGAAGTCGAACCGCACATAGCTTGTAAAGGAACGCGAATCGGTAAGCATGCCGAGATTGTTTCCTATAACCGCGTATTCCGAAACCGCTTTCAAATGCTCTCTTATTCCGTTAACCGTATCGTTAAACCACCACGCCGCGCCTATACGCACGTTTTTGAAGGCTCCCGACATAGCCGCAAGCATAGGCGTCGCGCCGGGATTAAGAGAATACAGCACGGTCTTAGGCAGAGCGCCGCTCATGCTTAAGCCGTCGAGAAACAGCGAAACCGACTCCGCGTCGGCGGCGTTCCCGAAAACGTCGAAGCCGCCGTCCGCGCCCACGCTCCCGAGCATTTCCGAATTAACGTTGCGCATAACGGAGAAGTGCAGCTGCATAGTGATTCCGCGCTTGCAGTACTCCGCCGCCATAAACCTCAGCAGGTGCATATACAGCCCGTCCGACTCTTGCTTGTTAACCGAGCTTTTACAAAAAATTTCCCCGGCCTCCCTTTCGGATATAAGCGGCGCGAAGCCGCCGAAGCCGTGATCGGATATACCGCAGCCGTGGTCGGCGAAGTAATCCAGCCTGTCCGATAAAGCGCGCTTCAGCTCCGGCAGCGTGCCGATACCGCGTCCCGACGCGGCGGCTAGGGCTTTCAAATACGCCTTGCCGCAGCGGAACGCTTTATCCGGACGGAAGGTCGGCGCGACCCTTACGCCGCCGTGAACGCCGTGATATTCCAACCCGTCGCACGGGTCGTCCGTAGTGGCGACGTACTTCACGCCGAACCGCTCTAACAAACCGCCCGCGGTCAAGCCTCTCAGCATACCGTTTGCGGCGTCGTAAATTTCCGCCGCGTTGTCGCCGTTAAGCGGCGCGGCGATACCGAAAATCTGCTTCAACTCCATATGCGTCCAGTAGTACAGCGGATTACCCAAAAGCATAGGCAAGCACCCGGCATATTTTACGAACCTTTCCTTGTACGGCGCATTGCCCGTGATATAGTATTCGTCTACGCCGCAAAGCCTCATCGCCCGCCACTTGTAATGGTCGCCTTTAAGCCAAATCGCGCCGATATCGGTAAGCGGTTCGTCGTCCGCGATAGCCTTAGGGTCGAGATGGCAATGGTAATCTATAATCGGCAGGTCCTTAACCTTGGCGTACAACGCCCTCGCCGTATTACCGCCCAGTAATAAACCGTCGTCAAAAAAAGCCATAAGCGTCTACCCTACCTTGTTCCGCCGAACGAGCTTGTGTTGTCGATTATTATATCCTTGACGCTCTTCTTTTTTGACACGGCGATGCGTTTGTTCAGCTCGCTCAAATACAAATCGTCGTCAAACGGAAGGGTTACGGTTTTGTCCAGCCACGTTGAAAGCAGCATCGCGTCCATAAGAACGACGCCGTTCAAGCCCTCCTTTCCGTCCACAAACAGCGGCTCGATACCGAGAACCGCATTCGCAAAATTATTAATTATGCCGACGTGCTGCGTGTTTTGCCCTGAAATCGGCACCTCCGTAACCGTACATTCCGGCTCGCGGAACGCGTTTTGCGAGGTTTTTATAAAAACCCTTTCGTCCTCCGCAAGCAGATGTATCGTGAGCTTATCCCGCTCGCAAACGAGCTTGCCCCTTGTGCCCAGAATTTCAAAGCGGTTAGTCCCCGGGCTGTCCGCCGTAGAGGTTATGAACGCGCCCGTCGCGCCGTTAGGATATTCCAGATACGCCGTAACGTCGTCCTCCACCTCGATATCGTGCCATTTGCCGAAATGACAAAAGGCGCGTATTTTGGAGGGCATCATGCCGGTAATCCAGGATAACAGATCGAGCTGGTGCGGACACTGATTAAAAAGTACGCCGCCGCCTTCTCCCTCCCAGGTGGCGCGCCACGCGCCCGAATCATAATAAAACTGCGTGCGATACCAGTTGGTGATGAGCCAGTTAATTCTCTTGATTACGCCTATGCCGCCGGAGAGGACTATTTCGCGCATTTTTTTGTACAGCGGGTTTGTGCGCTGATTGAACATAATTGTGAACAGCTTGCCGGATTTTGCCGCGACCGCGTTCATTTCCTTAACCTGCTTTGTATAAACCCCGGCAGGCTTTTCGCTGATAACGTTTATCCCCTTATTAAGCGCCTTAACCGTGAGCGGCGGATGCGAATAGTGCGGCGTAGCGACGATTACCGCGTCCACGTCCGC
>JAITNT010000017.1 GCA_031290295.1 Clostridiales bacterium | reverse complement strand
TAAGCGGCGCGTATACCCACCGCGGCGGCGGGTATGATTAAGTCCGTCAATTTATCGCAGCCCACGAACGCCGCGTTGCCGATATGCGTCGCTTCCGACATCGTTATCGTTTCGAGATCGGGGCAGTCCAAAAACGCGCCGACGCCCATATGCGACACCGTGGCGATATTTATCGAAACAAGCCCCGTCATAGCGAACGCCTCGTCGCCGATATATTTCACGGTGCTCAAGTCTATTTGCGTCAAGCCCGTGCATGCGCCGAACGCCGCGTTGCCTATGCTTATAACGTGGCCCATGTTTATCGTAGTCAGCCTTTCGTCGTACACAAAGCAAACCGTAGGAATCGCCGTCAGTCCGCTCGGCAGTACGACCTCCTCCAGGGCGAGCATTTCCGCCAGCGCCGCGCCCTCCAGCGTCTTTACGCTCTCGGGTATGACAAGCTTCTTTATAGTTGCGTCGCCGTAGAACACATAGGACGCTATCGAGGTAATCCCCTTGTCGTCCGGGATCACAAGCACGCCGTTTTCGTCGCCGCCGCCGTAAAAATTAGTTAAAACGCCGTTCTTAACGACGAACATTTCCGCTATCGTCACTACGCAGGCCGCGCTGATAAACGAGTTGACCGGTCCTACGGTAATCGCGATCTGCGCGGCGCTGTTACCTAGAACCTTGTAGCTTGCTTTAGTTTGATCCGTCGGATCGACGGTAACGGAAATTATGCCGGGGTTGGAGCTTTGCCATACGAGCGCGGGCGTTTCGGTGACGTTCCACGGTATGATATCTACCGAAAGCGTACCGGAATCGCCCTGCATAAGCGACAGCGCGGTGTGGCTAATTTGAAGCCTTTGCAGCGGCGTCGTGCCCGTCCACGGCTCGCCGGCTACGGTTATTTCGTATTGCGCGGCTTTACCGTTCGCCGTTACGGCGGTAATAACGGCGGTGCCTGCGGACTTTCCTTGTACAAGCCCGTCGCGAACCTCCGCTACCGCAGGGTTGCTCGAGCTCCACGTAAGCCCCGCCCACACGTTAGAGGGCGTGACGGTCAAACGACCCGCAAGGTCGACGGACTCGTTGGGACGGATCGTGCCGCTCGGAGCGGAGAAGCTTATCCCCTCGGCGGCGCTCGGCAGCTTTATCAGATACTGGATGCTGTTGCGCGCGTAATCGTAAAACTCCACGCACATTTTCATACCGTTCGCCGTGATATCGTGCCACTTGTCGGTGACCTCGAGCGTGATTTTGTTCGTGGCGTTCTTCAGCCCGTCGATAGGCTGGAGGTTGTCCGCCGTCACGCGCAGCTCGTCCTCGAAGTAACCGCTCTCTATACTGCTGTACGTAGAAGCGTACATTGCCTGCAAATAGTGGTTGTCGTAAACATAAAAGTCCACGTAATAACGCTTTACGCCGTTGCGCTCCTCCTCGCGTACCACGGTTTTGTTTTCCAGAAGCTGCGGCGCCTCCGAATCGACCGAATAAGTAAATGAGAACGTGTCGTTAAGCGTATTCTTTGCGCCGGGATAGTCTATCGTACCCTTAAATTCCGCGGTGTACGAGGTGTTGTTGGGCATATTGAAATATCTCGTGCCGCTTATATCGGGGACTGCGCTTATATCGGTATAAATCATTCCCGCGGCGCGTTGTCCGTTCCGCTGAACCGAACGCCGTATGTTGGCTTGCGTTTCGCTGAACATCACCTCGCCCGTAAGCGCGTTGGATATCGAGTAATCCATTGTTTTCGCGGGTCGTATCATGCCGGCGGCAAGCCCGTACAGCGCGAACATCGCGCTCGGGTTAGCCGACAACGCCGCGTGCTCCTCGGCGGGAGCGGGAATAAGCGCCTCGTTCTTTAACGTAAAGGCGAACGCGCCCATGTAATAAGCGGAATAACTGCCGCTCGAGGTGCTGAATAAGCCCACCGGCAGAGTGGCGAACGCCGCCGCCTTGGTTCTGTCCTCCTCGGCAATCGAGGGATCCTTTTCCTCGAGCGCTATCTGATAGCCGGACACGTCGAACATCGGCGCGAGCGTCCAGTCGCCGTAAAAAGCGTTCCACGGAATCGACAGCCCCGCGGCGGCGGAGCTTGCGCCGTAACCGTACAGGCGCACGAAGCCCTCGACGAACATTCCGTTCACAAAGCTTGAATCAAGATAGCTCTTTTCTCCGTCCGAAAGCCGCACCGTAACCGTTACGTCCGCATAGCCGTTTCCGGGCACCGTGAGGACGTCGCCGGCAAGCGAGCCGCCCGCCGCGGACAGGGTGACGGCGCGTTCGTTAAACATATAGGCCTTTTCCGCTACGGTCTTGAGGTCGCTGGAAATGCTCTCCGTAAACGCCTGAGTGTCAATCCTGTAGCTTAACGCGCCCGCCTGAATATTTGTAACCCTGAAATTCAAGGTATATACGCCCGTTTTTGCCTTGTCGTCGCCGAGGCTCAATTTGGTTCTGTCCAACCCCTCGACCTCTATATACGCACCCGTGGTGACGGCGTTTTTGATGTTGGCAAGCCCCGCCCCCTGTCTGCGCGGCGAATACGGATTGCCGTACTCGTCCCGGGCTACGGTAGCCGTACTCATAACCAGACGGTACGCGAGCGCGGTTTTTTCCTTAGAGGTAAGCGCGGGAAATTTCTCGTTGATGTATTGACGGACAAGCATAATCGCGCCCGCCATGTTCGGCGCGGACATGCTCGTGCCGCTCAGGCGCGCGTAGCCGCCCCCGGGTACGGAGGAGTACACGTCGCCGCCGTGCGCGGTTATCTCGGGCTTCAGCTCCAGATCCGGAAGCACTCCCCACGAGGAAAACGAGGACATAAACGGTCCCGCGCTGTACTCGCGCGAAAGCTCGAGCGTGCCGCTCGCATACCGAGCCATTTCCTCGCCCGAATCCAGCGAAACGGAGCAAACGGGAAGCTTATCGAAGCTGCCTAACGACATGCTTATCGTACCCGATATGTTGTTGTATACTATGAGAGCTATAGCGCCCTTCAAATGCGCCTCCTCGGCTTTTTCCTCGAACGTTATAATCCCGCGCTTGACGAGCGCGACCTTGCCCGCCACGCTTATACCCGCGTAGTTCGATGAACGCCCTACGCCCGGCACCGTTACGTACTCCAGCGTTTTGGAAGCTTCCCCTCCGAGAAGCGGAGCGACAAACTCGTTGAGATTATTGCTTACGTCGTAGGACTTGTTTATGTAAGCGGCGGTTACGCCGTTCGCCAGAACGTATTCGGACTTTACTCCGCTTATCGAGCCTACGGCAAACGAAGCCGAGTACGACGCGGGCGAGCCGATAGTACCCGAATCGGGATTAGAGGTGAGATTCGTATCGCCGTTGGCGGAGCCGTGCGCGGCGCTGCCGTCGTTAGCGGCGGCTACTATGAGCGCGATCCCCGCGTCGCGGATAATTTGATAAAGCTCGTCGGTGCCTCTTTCGTCCATAGCGTCCGAAAAGCCCGCGCTCGCGCCCAGGCTCATATTAATTACGTCCACGCCCATAGCCGCGCAATCGGACAGCGCAAAGAAAATATCGTCCTGCGACGCCTGCGAATTTACGTCCGAAAAAACCTTAAATATAGCTAACTGCGCCTGCGGGGCTACGCCGGTTATGCCGCCGGGCTTACCGTCCGGGTCCTTGCCCGCGATAATTCCCGCGACGTGCGTGCCGTGCGATTCTATAGGATAAACGTCCACGTCCGAATCGGCGTAATCGTAGGCGTAGGGCACCTTAGCGTTGACGTAAACGTCGGCGGCGGTAAGCGCGGCGGCGTTCTTCGACGCCTCCGTAGCGGGAAACCGCGCCGCGACCTCCTCGATACCGAAAGCGACCTTGGTCGGGTCGGTTATTCTTGCCGGGTCAAACGCGGAATGCGTGTAATCTAAGCCCGTATCCAAAATAGCTATTACCGTACCCGTGCCGTCGTAGCCCGCGTCGGACGAGTCGTAAATACCCGTGTCCGCCACGTGTACGTCGTTCTCGACGGCTTCCGCAAGCGGCGCGGCGTAGCTTTCGGACACGATAACGTTAGTTACGTGAGGCTGCGCGCGTAAAAGCGCGAGATCGCCGTACCGTATATCTGCGGAAAAGCCGTTAATTATCGAGGTATAGCTGTGCCTGTAGCTTATAGACAGCTCGCCCGTAAGCGCGTCCTTTACGGCGCGTTGCTCCGAAAGAAGCTGCGCCGACAGGCGCATAGCGGGAACGCTGCTCAAATACGCCGCGACCGCGCCGCCGCCCGCGCCCTCGAGCGCGGGGTTCTTCAACAGCGGCGTGCCGTCTAATTCGACGATTACGCGGACGGTGTCGGACGGCAAACGTCCCGACTCCCCGTCCAGCCCGTTAAGAAACTGCGACGCGCGCCGCTCGGCGGTATCGCTGACGTTTTGAAAGCTAAGCCCGCCGGACGAAATTTGCGAAGCCCCTGAAATATCCCCCGAAAGCAACGCGCCCGAAAGCGGCCCGCCTATCGTCAAACAAAAGGCGAGTATAAGGGATAACCCTGCAATCTTAATATTTCTTTGTCTATGTTTCACAAGCTTTTTTTCCTTTTGCTTAAATATTTCATTTTTTAATAAGCCGACGTCAATGCTATCGCGCAGTCGAAACATCGCCTGTCCTCCCGCACCGAATACGAATAAAACCCTATCCATGTCATGTTGAGCGCAGTCGAAACATCGTTTGTTTTCCCGCACTCAATACGTTTCACTTTATCCATGTCATGTTGAGCGCAGTCGAAACATCGCCTGTCCTCCCGCACCGAATACGAATAAAACCCTATC
>JAITNT010000253.1 GCA_031290295.1 Clostridiales bacterium | reverse complement strand
CGTATAGCTTCCGCGGGATATCCGCGCCGCCTCAACCCCGCGAGGGTAGGCATACGCGGGTCGTCCCAGCCGTCGGTAACCCCCTCGTCCACAAGCTTTTTTAGATAACGCTTGCTCATTACGGTGCGCGTAAGGTTGAGCCGCGCGAACTCGTACTGGCGCGGCGGCGGATTATATCCGCCCTCCTTTATCACCCAGTCATAAAGCGGACGGTGGTCCTCGAACTCCAAAGTACAAATCGAATGCGATATTTTTTCTACGGCGTCCTCTATCGGATGCGCAAAATCGTACATCGGATAAACGCGCCATTTGTCCTTTTGGCGGTGATGCGGCACGTTCAGCACGCGGTAAAGTATAGGGTCGCGCATGTTGATATTAGGCGAATTCATGTCGATTTTGGCGCGCAGCGTAAGCCCGCCGTCCGCATGCTTGCCGTCGCGCATCTCGTAGAATAATTTCAAATTCTCCTCGACGCCGCGGTCGCGGTAGGGGCTTGGCTTACCCGGCTCGGTAAGCGTGCCGCGGTACTCGCGGATTTTATCCGCGTCGAGAGCGCACACATAGGCCTTGCCTTTTTTGATGAGCCTTACCGCGCAGTCGAACATCTCCCCGAAGTAATCCGACCCGTACAGCACCTTGCCATTGAAGCCGAGCCATTTTACGTCGTCGATAATCGCGTTGCAAAACTCCTCGTCCTCCTTGAGCGGATTCGTATCGTCAAAGCGCAGATTGCACGACCCGCCGAACCTCTCGGCAATGCCGAAGTTCAGGCAGATAGACTTAGCGTGTCCGATATGAAGATAACCGTTAGGCTCGGGCGGGAAGCGCGTAATAACGTTTTTTACGCGTCCCTCCTTAATATCGGAAACGATTATCTCCTCTATGAAATTTTTAGGTTCTATGCTCTTAATGTCCATTCTACCGTCCCGTTAAAATAATCCCTTTATATTGCCCTCGGCGTCTATCGTCATGCCCTCGGCGTTAGGCACCCGCGGCAACCCCGGCATAAGCATAATGTCGCCCGAAACCGCCACTATGAACCCCGCGCCCGCTCTGAGCTGCAGCTCGCGCACCGTAAAGGTAAAGCCCTCCGGTTTGCCCGACAGCCCCGCGTTGTCGCTGAGCGAATACTGCGTCTTGGCGATGCATACCGGCAGCTCGGCAAATCCCGCCTCCGTAAGCCTGTCCGCCTCTTTTTTAGCGCCGGGCGTCAGGACGACGTTCTTCGCGCCGTAAACGCGCCGGGCGATCTTCACTATCTTATCCGCGATCGGGTCCGACAACTCATAAGCATATTGTAACTTATTTAGGGGCTTGTCGGCAAGGCTTTTTACCATGTTTGCCAAACTCTCTCCGCCGACGCCGCCTTTTTCCCAAACCTCGCACACGGCGACGCCTACGCCGAGGTCGCGGCAAGCGTCGGTTATTACCTGAATTTCTTCCGGCGCATCGCTCTCGTATTTGTTAAGGGCGACCGCGCAGCGCAGTCCGAAAACGCTCTGAATATTATCGACGTGCTTGAGTAAATTCGGCAAGCCGTTCGCCACGCGTCCGCAATCGGGCTTGGACAGCTCGGACGCGTCGACTCCGCCGTGAAGCTTGAGCGCCTTAACCGTAGCCACTATGACGACCGCCGAGGGCGTCAGCGCGGCGTTGCGGCACTTAATATCAAGGAACTTCTCCGCGCCTAAGTCCGCCCCGACGCCCGCCTCGGTGACGACATAGTCCGCCAGCTTCAGGGCGGTGAGCGTCGCGATCAGGCTGTTACAGCCGTGCGCGATGTTTGCGAAGGGTCCGCAGTGAATCAAAGCGGGAGTCCACTCCAGGGTCTGAACAAGGTTAGGCTTCAGGGCGTCCTTGAGAAGCACCGCCATAGCCTCGTGCGCCTTCAGCTCGCCCGCCGTAACCATAATGTCCTTTTTGTTGTAACCGATAACTATTTTCGACAGCCGCCGCTTTAATCCCTCGAGGTCGCGCGAAAGACAAAGTATAGCCATTATCTCGCTTGCCGCGGTAATGTTGAAGCCGTCGTCGCGCGGAACGCCGTTCTTTTCGCCGCCCAAGCCCACCGTAACCGCGCGCAACGCGCGGTCGTTGCAATCCGTGCACCGCTTCCACGTCACCGTTTTAAGCTTCAGCGCGTTGCCCCAATGTATATGGTTGTCTATCATTGCCGACAGCAGATTATTAGCGGCGGTTATCGCGTGCATGTCGCCCGTAAAATGCAGATTAATGTTCGCCATAGGCGCGACCTGCGCCCGACCGCCGCCCGTCGCGCCGCCCTTCAGACCGAACACCGGCCCTAACGACGGCTCGCGGAGCGCGAGCATGACGTTTAAGCCTATTCTTTTCATAGCGTCCGCAAGCCCTATGCTTACCGTCGTTTTCCCCTCGCCCAAGGCGGTGGGATTCATAGCGGTGACAAGTATAAGCTTGCCCTGTTTCACGGGCTTAATGCTCTCCGCAGACAGCTTCGCCGTGTAATTTCCGTACGGAATGAGCGCGGAAGCGGGTATTTTTGCGCCTCTGGCTATCTCCGCAATCGGTTTAAGCTTTGCACTTTCGGCAATTTCAATGTCGCTTTTCATAGGTTACTCCCTTTATTTTTCTTCTGCTTTGCAATTACAGCCCAAATTTATATCAGCCGCTTTCGCGGAATACAGTCCGCCGTTTTTCTTGAAACCGTAGGCGGCGAAGCCTCCGTCCTCCGATAAAATCACCGCCGCCCCCGTCCGTACCGCGGCGTTCAAAGCGGCGCGGTAAAGGAAATCCGCCGCAGAAACGTCGATAACCTCGCAGGCTATACGTACGGTGTCCTTATCGATAAGACGGACGGTACAGGCACCCGCCTTAACCTCCCCGTCGACGAGCTCGTAGGCGTTCACACCGGACGCCGTGAAGCTTATCATATCGGCTCGTCCTCCGCGTCGTGTACGGGCTGGCTTATTTCTGGAACGTCCGCCCTGCGTATAGCGTACCTCTTGTATAAAACCGCCGCGGCGACAAGCACCGTCCCCGTACCCGCTACCAAAATCCACCCTATACCCGCGCCCGCGCCCGCCGACTGCACCGTCGTACCCGCCCTGAAGCCTACCGTGTCAAGCATAACGCCGATAATAAGCGAGGTAACCGCCTGCCCTATTTTGTAAGCGAACGTCATAAACGCGCTGTACGTTCCCGCGCGGTTTTCGTTGTACCTTGCGGCCTGCACCTGCGTAAAATCGGCAAGCATAGCGGACGGAAGCATGAAGTTAGCCCCCAGACCGAAGCCGATAAGCGCCATGCCCACGATAAGCAGCCCCAGCGGACGGTCGGACACCAACCCCGAATAAGCGTGCAGTACAAAAATCATAGCTATGTAAGCCAGCCCGAACAGCGCGATTATCAGGCCGAGAATAAGCGACGGCTTCTTGTCTATCAATCTCGGCAGCCGCGCCCACACAAGCTGCGAAACTACCGCCGCCGCAAGCATTGTCCCGAACAGAACGGCGGTCGCGCCGAAGCTGTCCGAAAAGCCGAATGTAAACTCGAACAAATGCATTCCTATCGTTATAATAAAAGCCGTGCCCATAGTCGCCAGCGCATACCCTATAACGAGCGCGCGGAAATCCTTTATTTTCAGCACCGCGAAGAAGCCGCCGAGTACGTTTTTCAGCCGCGGAGCTTCGGCGGGCTTTACCGGGAACGCCGCCGCGCGCAGGCGCGGAATCTGATTGTGCGTCCCCATAAAGGCCGCCGCGCCGAACACAAGCATGATACTCGAGGTAACGTACGCTAGCTCCGCGTACTCCTTAACGTCCGTTTTTGAGGGCAGCATAACCGCCATAAGAACGGTAGGCACCGCCATACCTACAAGAAAGAACACGGTTTTCAGCGTTTGCATTACGGTTCTCTCTCGCGTATCGCCCGTAAGGTCGTTGCCGAGAGCATGGTACGGCGTCTGAAAAAACGTGTTAAATATTTCTATAAGCGCCATTCCGCCCATCAGCCAAAGGAATTTCCCCGCCGCCGGCATAGCCTCCGGAAGCGCCCATAACAGGATATTTATTATCGGTATAGCGATTACGGCGATAAGCATGAAGCCGTGCCGCCGCCCCAAAAGCGCGCCCGCGCTCCTGTCCGACAAATGCCCCACGATAGGGTCGTTAACCGCGTCGCAAATCATACCCACGGCAATAGCCAACCCCATGAGCGTCCCTGAAACGTCGTGCGCGACGTTCCCGAAATACATCATAAGCCCGCCCGTCGTCTGCTGAATTACGCAGTAGCCAAGACTCCCCGCCGCATACATCAGCTTGGTACCCAACGGTATTATAGGTTTTTTCGCTCTTTTATAGGCCGTACTCAAAAATTAAATACCCTTTTCCTTTTTTAACCGACCGGACGTGAATGCAAGCCGCGATAGACGCGAATGCGCGCTCGCTGCGCCTGCGGCTGCGTCTCGCTTCTTCGCATTCGGGCGGACTTCAACGGCATAGTCTTATCCGGGTTATTACTGCATACTCGCATTGTACGGGCAAAAGCCGCCATTGTCACTGCGAGGAGCGTAAGCGACGTGGCAATCTAGACCCTCTTCGCCGCTTTCATCGCCCCATACAATCACTTTCACTCCCCCCCCCTCTTCACCGCTTACCAATCATTCTCTTGCCCTTTAGCCCCATCTTCCTCTTCTTTCCCGCTACAATTCCTCATTATCCTCATACTCCTCCGCCTTTTCTATTTTTTGCGCGTCCCCGTAATCGTCAAATATCACGTCGTCGCCGGACATACCAGTCACCGTACGCGCCCTCTCCGCGGGCGGCGCGCCCGACTCTCTGTCCACCGTGCGTTTGGTGTGCGGGTCGGTGATATCGTCCTCGAATCTTACGAATTCGCCCGTCCATTTGAGAGGCATGCTCCCCAGCCTGCCGTTGCGGTGCTTTCCGAAAATAAGCTCGTGCTTAGACTCGTCCGCGCCGCCGTCGGTCTTAGCGTCGTCCCTGTGTAAAAACATTACGATATCCGCGTCCTGCTCTATCGCGCCGGACTCGCGCAAATCGGAAAGCTGCGGCTTCCTTTTTTCCTTAGACATATCGCGGGACAGCTGCGAAAGAAGAATTATCGGAAGCTTTAATTCCTTTGCCGCCATTTTGATATACCGCGTAATGTTGGCGATTTCCTGCGTGCGGTTCTCTATGCGCCTTTCGTCGCCCTGCATAAGCTGCAAATAGTCGATAAGCACTATATCCAGACCCTTTTCGCGTTTCAGCTTAGTACACTTGTTCATAATATCGGCGGGCTTAATCGCGGAGGAATCGTCTATATATATATCGCATTGAGCGAGCTTTTTTTGCGCGGCTATAATCTTAGTCCAGTCCGACGCTTCGAGCTTGCCTTGCAGCGCCTTTGACATAGAAACTCCGCCCACCGAGCAAAGCATTCTCTGCACAAGCTGTTCCTTAGACATCTCCAGCGAAAAAACCGCGCACCTGTACCGCTTGACCTTGCCTTCCTCGTCCTTTCTTTCAAGGTTTTGGGCGATGTTGGTAATAATGTTCATACCCAAAGCCGTCTTACCTACGCTCGGGCGCGCGGCAAGGATTACAAGGTCGGACGGCTGTAAGCCGTTTGTAATTTCCTGAACGCCCGCAAAGCCCGTCGGTATACCGAAACGGTATCTCGGGTCCTTGCGCTTTTCTATATCGTCCATAACCGAGCCCAAAATCTCGTTTACCGACGTAAGCTTACTGCGGTAGCCCTGCTCGGATATCTTAAAAATCTCGTCGCCCGCCTCGTTAAGCAGCTTCTCGGCGTCCTCCGCGGAAAAAGCGCGCTCGATAGTATGCGACTGCGACAGAATAATCTGCCTCAAAATCGACTTTTCGCGGACGATCTTGACATAGTTAGCGTAA
>JAITNT010000246.1 GCA_031290295.1 Clostridiales bacterium | reverse complement strand
GTTTGCGCCGACCGCGTGCATCAGCAAGTGATTTTCGGGGTCCTCTTTCAGCCCCATTTTTTGCACTACGCGCGCGGACATAGGAAAAGCCGAAATGCCCGCCGCGCCTATCATAGGATTAATTTTCTTCTTAGAGAACAGATTAATAAGCTTTGCAAAGCACACGCCGCATACCGTGTCGAACATAAACGCCGCAAGCCCTAATGCGAGAATTAATATCGTCCGCCAGTTAAGAAAGGCGTCCGCCGTCATTTGCGAGGCGATAGCCAGCCCTAAAAACAGCGTAACGAGATTAGCCAGCACCTTGGAGGCGGTGTCCGACAGGGTATCGAGCACCGTGCATTCCTTGAGCAGGTTGCCGAACATCAGGCAACCGATAAGCGCGATAGACAGCGGCGCGATAAGCCCCGCAACTATAGTAACGATAATCGGGAACAGTATGCGCGTAGTCTTGGAAATCTTCTTAGAGGAATATTCCATTTTGATAGCGCGTTCCTTTTTGGTGGTCACCATTCTGATGCCGATAGGCTGTATAATCGGGACGAGCGCCATGTATGAATACGCCGCGACCGTTATTTGCGCGGTATAGTTGCTGCCGAGCGCGTTAGCGACGAATATCGAGGTAGGTCCGTCCGCCGCGCCGATAATACCTATCGACGCCGCGTCCATAAGCCCGAAGCCGAGCGCGACGGCTAATATTATCGTGAGAAAAATTCCCGCCTGCGCCGCCGCTCCGAAAAACAACAGCTTAGGGTTAGAGAGCAGCGGCCCGAAATCAATCATCGCGCCTATCCCGATAAAGAGCAGCAGCGGGAACGCCTCGGGCGCCTTGATGCCGACGTCGTACAGCCACGAAAGTATTCCCGGCACCGTTTCTCCGCTTCCGAGCAGCTGGTCTACCGCGCCTGAAAACGGCAGATTGACCAGTATCGCCCCGAAGCCTATAGGCAGAAGCAGGGACGGCTCCATTTTGTGGCGGACGGCAAGAAAAATCAACACGCCGCCTATCGCCCACATCGCCGTCATCTTGAGCAGACCGTTCCCGGGCATAAAGGATTCCCACAGAAATTTCATTTTATCGGCAAAGCCCGCCGAAAATAATTGAGAAACGGTTTCCATATAAGCGATATTTCCTCTTGCGTATTTCGTGCTACCGAAACAGAATACCAAGTCCGCGCAAAAAAGTCAAGTATGCCGACGCGGTATTTGCTTTATTCACGGGGCAAACGCATTTTCGCGGAGCGACACCGCAGAAAAGAACATGCGGAAACCCGAACAGCAGCGAGCGCGGCATAAGCGCGCTCGCGGTTTTTACCCGTACCGTACGGGCACGCAGTAATAACCCGGATAAGACTATGCCGTTGAAGTCCGCCCGAATGCGAAGAAGCGAGACGCAGCAGCCGCAAAGGCGGCGGAGCGAGCGCGCATTCGCATATGGGCGGATTAGCGGCGCTAGAGTTTGTTTCGACTGCACAATAATGTTGACAAAAAAACTAAAATTTTTATGCGTTCGCTCGGGCTATTCCCGCAACAAATCTACGGGTTTTTTGCGCAGATATTTTAATAACGGCAGCATTGTGATTACAAGCGGCATAGCCATAAGAATTATAATGCCGATAAGAACATTCGGAACGGTAACGCTCATTGTCGGGAGCAAACCCGGCGCCGCCGTAAGAACAGCCCCGATTAAGCCGGTTGATATCAAATATGCAGGCAAAGCGAACAGACAGAAAAAAATCAATGAATTCCCGATAAAATCAAGATATATTTTTCTCTTACGGATACCCAAGGCGAGTTTAACCGCCGTTTCCTTATTCCTCTCGAGAATATTTGCCTTAGTCACAAAGTAAAATATAATTATCGCAGCGGCGGAAATCAGTACGGTAAGTATTAACTGCAAAATCATCCGTCCGTTGTTATCGCGCACATATCTGTCTAATTCGGTTTTATATAAATCGCTTGCTATAATCCCTCTGTCATGAAAGTAATTTATCGCGGCTTCCTTGTCCTTAACGACAAGCTCTATATTATAAAAATACGATAATTGCTTATAGACAATGTACTTCAACCGCTCACTCGAAATAATGCGGGCGTTGATGTCGGCAAGCATATCCTCAGGCTCATAAAACCCTTTTACCTCGTATACCTCGTCCATTATCACTATTTGATTAGGGTCTCCGTCGATAAAACCCGCTTGCATATACTCTTTTTGCGATAAATATATTTCGTCGTCGCTGTCAAATTTTATATCGGTTTTTATGTAATCGGTTAAGTTCTCCGTCAAAATCGTATCTTCTATTCCGACCGTTTCATAAAGACAAACGGAATACAATAAATCGGAATGCATATACAGCGCGGGAGACTGCACATCCGAAATACCCACCACCTTAATGCGCATATCCCCTGAAAACAGTATTTCCGCGCCCAAAAAGCTCTGCACGGTAATAACCCCGAATAATGCGCTCCTGCCGTATGAGCCTCCCTCCCCGGCAAGAATTTTATCTATAAAAAATTTATCCCAAACCGCCTCGAAATTATTTTGCGGCATGCGCCCGTAAACGATATCCGTTTCCCCTATCAACGATATCGGCAGGGGCTTTATAAAAAACTGAATGCTTTCCGCGTTAGCGACGTTGGCTTGCATTATGCCTTTTTGAACATAGCTTAACGACACAGGATGCGTGTACGGCAAAACCGCCGTTACCCCTGCCGTCGCGGCTATAGCGTTAATCTGCGCGATATCGCCGTTTGCAGACACAGATAGAGCAATTTGGCGCAAATCCGACTCGCGGAATTTGACGGGATCTATTGTAGTGGCTTTATCCAAAAAGCTCATAGAAATTGCGACAAAAACAGCCGCCGCCGCTATCACTACCGCGGCGGATTTTTTTATACCGGAGGTTAAAATCCCACCGCGCAAAGGCAAGCGGCGTTTCCCGCCCGACCTGCCGCCGCACCGCTCCAGCTTATCCCTAACGGATATTTGAAGAGATGTTTCCGGCTTGCGTTCCGCGCATATCGGCGCTTTGCCCTCGGCTATCGGCTCTTTGTCCGTCGAGATATCGCCGTCGCCGTAAACAATCGTCTTTTCGCCGTTAATCACGACATTAAGCTCCGATATAAAAGCGGAATTTCCGGCGTAGTAGATATTTAAGCTTATGCCGCCGGCATCAAATTTTTTGCGCTCTAAATCTCCGAGATAAATTTTACCGCCGTGCCTTTGCCCGTCCGCAGCCCGCCCGTCAGCCGCTTCCGTATTAATCCTGTCGGACAACACCCTTGCGTTGTCTATTTCTATAATCCTATCGGCAAAGTCGTTAACCAAAGTTCTTTCGTGACTTACCAAAAGCACTAAGATCTCCGCCGATATGCCTTTTAGAAGCTCCATAATTTGAACGGAGTTAGCCCTGTCGAGGTTGCCCGTCGGTTCGTCCGCCAAAATTACTTTAGGATTTATAACCAGCGCGCGCGCAATGGCGACGCGCTGCTTCTGTCCGCCGCTGAGCGTATTTACCTTGCGCTTGTTGTACTTCGCCATGCCGACGGCTTCAAGTACGATATTAACCTTGCCGGTATTCTTGACGAACCCCGCGATATCTAACGCCGTCAGTATGTTCGCTTCAACGCTTAAATCCTCGATTAAATTATACTCCTGAAAAACAAACCCTATATTCCCGCGTTTATAATCGATAATTTTGTGCAGCTTCCGTCCGCCGATCGCCTTGCCGTCGGCGACATAGGTACCCTTGTCAAAGTCGTCTATACCGCCTATGCAATTCAGTAGGGTCGTCTTGCCGGAGCCGCTATGACCGCAGATAGCGACAAAGCCCTTTTCCGCAAAAGAAAGCGATATTCCGTCCAATACGTGAAGCTCGTTCGGCTTACCTTTGTTATAGTATTTATGCAACCCGCGCAGCTCTATCATAATCCGACCGCGCCCCCTTGCTTTATAGTCTGATTGATAGACATTTTATCTATTTTTCTAAACCTGCTCATAAAAAACAACAAATAGACGGCGGCAATAAAACCGCACATAAACGCGACAAACCAACCGCGCAAATTAGTCAACGGTATAAAGGATTTTTCCAGTTCAAACACCGTCCGCATTATCCGGCTGATAATAATAATTACCGCGTTAAATACTATAGCGCAAAGCAGTAAAACGGCCGTTTCTACGGTGCCGGATAATTTAATTTGCTTCGCGCCGTATCCGAGCGAGAGCAAAACGGCGTTCTGCTTGTTTTTGCCGATATAGCTCCGTCTTAAAACAAATATGCTGAGAATAATCAATACGACCGCAATCGCTATGCTTATTACGGAAATGCTCAGTATGTTAAAAACGGCTTGCGCGTCCGTTCCGACAAGGTTTATACCGTACGGATAAAAGACAAGATAATCGCTTTCGGCTTGCGCGATTACCCTTTTATAATCGGCGGGAGATTTCATAAACACCGACAGCTGATATACCTTTTGGTCGATTAAGCCGTCATAGTCGTCCTTATTCATAATTACGGCGAGGGAGTTTTTATCAATGCTGTATCCCATGAAT
>JAITNT010000103.1 GCA_031290295.1 Clostridiales bacterium | reverse complement strand
TGTTTCGACTGCGCGATAGCATTGACATGGATTAGGGTTTTGATTGCATGGGGTGCGTGTGGCACGAGTGTTGTTTCGACTTCGCGATAACATTAACGTGGATAGGGTTTTAATTGTATAGGTATGGGCGGCACGGGCATGGACGGGGTTACTTGTACGGAAAAATGCGGGCGGTTATTACGGTCATGTCGTCATGGGGGGCTAGCTTGTCTATACGCATGGCGCGGTCCAGAATGTCGGATGCAAGCTCCTGCGGGTTAACGGTGTGCATACCGTTAACGCAGTCGGCGAGTCCCTCTCCGCCGCCTATCGCGTCCAGTATGCCGTCGCTCGCGAGGACTATCATGTCGCCGGCGGCAAGGTTTTTGGTGCGAATCATGGGGCGCAGCTCGTCGAGCACGCCGATAGGTAACGAGGACGCTTCGAGCAACTCCGCGCCGTCGCGGCGCTTCAGGACGCCTTCGGGCGCGCCTATTTTGATAAAATCCGCCTGCCCGGTACGCAGATTGATCACCGCGACGTCCATGGCGGCGAAAATTTCTTCGCCGGAAAGCGTAAGCAGCTTGTTTACGCCCGAAATAATCGTGTCGTTATCGAACTCCGCTTTGTAGAAGGATTCCAAAAGCGCAAGCGCGGATGTCGCCATTCTTTCCGCGCGCCTGCCCGCACCCATACCGTCGCAGATCGCCATAAGAAAGCGGTCGTCATTGATTTTGAGAAAGGTATGCACGTCGCCGGAAAGCTCTCCGCCGAGCTTAACGGCATTCGCCGCTCCGTACACCACGTCGTATACGGGCGCGGCCTTTAGCAGAAGTACGCGGTTGCCCGCCGCGCTCGCTTGCTCGTCGGAAATAACGACGTACGGTTGCCTGAGGACGCGGCGCACGGCGGCAAGCATTTTTTCCGCGGTATAGGTGTTCTCCAGCATAACAAGATTTACGGAGGAATCCATGCCTTCTCCGCTGATTATAACCTCGCGGCACATAATGTCGGAATAGGTGAACTCCTCCATCAGCCGCCGCTCGTTCTCGCGGTCAAAGGCTATGCCAACGCGCGTTTCTTCCGCGAGCCGCCCGAGCATGCGCGATACGCCTCCGAGTTGTTCGGCAAGCATTCGGCGCGAGCTTTCCGCGTTGCTTTGCATTTTCAGGTTAGCGGTGTATTTTTCGGAAATAGAATTTACGATATTGATAAGCATATTCACGCGCCCGCACCGCGACGTTATAAAAGGCGGAATATCCATGAGCGTGACCTTTCCCTTATTGAAGCCCGCGGCAAGCACCGCGCCGAACGCGTTATACGTATCCTCGCCGAGCGCGCGAAAGCACTGCGATCTATTGGCGCAGCCCTCGCAGAGGTTGGGCGGCAACTCCTTGATAAATTTTGCCCTTGCGGCGTCCGCCGACATGCCGTCGCCCGACATCGCCGTAAAAATCATATCCATGTCGCCGAAAACGCGGCTCACCTCGGAAAGCCGGCGGTAAAGCTGCTCGCGTGTGCGGTTCACGATGTGCCGCGGCGCATAGTACGACCCCGCCGCCGTAAGCTCGCCGAATCTGTTAACCGTTTTGCCGGGAATGCAAGCGAACAGTATTCCGCCGAGCGCGAGCGCGAGTACGGATAAATACGTATAGCTGATATACGCGTTGAAGTACAATCCTATTATAATATCGGTCATAACTATGCTTGCCGCCGAGAACACGCGCGACAGGTCGCAAAACAACCCCGCGGTAAGCCCCGCGAGTGCAAAACCAGCGATGTAAGCGATATCTCCGAAGGCAAGCGCCGCGCCCAGTCCGCAAACGGTCATAAACCCCGTGCAATACGCGCCGCCGAACGCATACAACACCGCAAGCCCGATAAGCGCCGCCGCCGCGCGGACGACGATATCCCCGACCGGCGCGGGAATCGAGGCAAGTCCGCAAAATACCGCGATAATTACAATCCCCAAACACCCCAGCTCGCTTTTGTTAAGCTTGTACTTCATTTTGCGCACGATGACGGAATTGAGGACGGCGACGCAAGCGTACATAAACACGAAGCCGAACGTAAGCGTAAGCAATGCTGCGAGCAGATTGGTATTGGTAATCACGCTTATGTAAACGTACCCCGCCTGTCCTATAGCCCCGTAAAGGAACAGCAGAGGCAAGGACATTTTTTTCTTGGCCTTGCGGTGGCAAAGCTCGGCGGCGACAAGCGTTATCGAAAGCGGCAGCACGACTATCAGCGTATTGACCTCGGGCGCGGCAAGCAGCGACGCCGCCATATAAACGGGCGTAGTCACTATTATGGAAAAGCCGGAAAAAATCAACGCCATAAACAGCCCGAACGCAAACGGACGCAAAACGTCGGCAATTCTGCCGAGATTGAGTACAGCCATAAGCGCAAAAACGACGGCGTACTTAACGACCGTTTTCCAGTCGAACCGAATTACCGGTCTTTTTACGGAAGCCGCTTTGCTCCGCTTGACCGTTTTTTTATACAAAACCTTTTGCTGACTCATATTAACCTCCATACCGCCGCACTACGAAGTCACCGTATAAAGTAAAAGTAATTAAAAATCGGCGGGATATTAATAATACCCCGCCGATTACAAAAAAAACCTTATATTCATGCCGAATTGCGTCGAAAATGATTTCTCGGTGCGGCTTTTTTTACCGCGGAAAAGCATAAGCGGCGTATTTCTCCTAGGCGACAAGCGAAGCCTGTAAATAGCCGCGCCTGTTCGGAGGTTCCCGCGAACGGCTAATCGTACGAATCCATGATTTGATTAAAGGCGATGACGTTTTCCGCCGTTATTATCGCCCGAACCGCGGAATCGGCGTCGCCCGTTTGCGTAAGCATGAGGATTTTCAGCTTGCGGTCGATCATAAAAAGACTGCTTGCGGCGACGATAGAAATCCCCGTATCGGCAAAAGCATAGGATTTATTTTCGCCCAAAACCTCGCCTGCGTGCACGGTTCGGAGATAATTACCGTCGATTGGAAGCTTTTTGTACAGCCGCTCGCCGAGCGCGACGACGATGTTTTTTGAATGCAAAACGCCCACAATCCGTCCGTCGTTTTCTACCGGAATATTCGCGTAGTTGCTTCTTGCTATTGTCAAAACGATATCCCCTAGGGTATCCGAGGCGCGGCAGGTAACGACCCTTTGCTCGCCTAAAATTTCCATAGCGGCCGGCGGCTCGCAAATAAGCCCGACAATATGCTCGAATTGTTTGACCACGCCGGAATGCGGTTCGGCTATAGCCTCGTCGCCTACGCCGTTGTGAACGATTGCGTTGCGCAGACGCGCATAGGTAAGCAAATCGTCCTCGTACTTTCTGACGAGCGCGTTCTTCCCCGAAGAAATCCTTATAACCTCGGTAAAGCTCGCTCCCGCCCTGATATCATAAATATTACGAAGCGCCTTATCTACGGAATTATAACATCTGATAAACCGCCCCGACAAATTCGCATTAATTTCCGTATCCATGCCGCCACCTTTTTTTGAAAACGTTTCGCAAGCAAGTCGTAAAGCCGCCTACAACAATCCACTGTCATAATACTAACACAAATCCGCCTCTGTTTCAATGAATTTGCCAGGCGAAGTGAGAAAAACCTTTACGTTTACTCCGGTAAGGGGCGCCGAAACCAAAACGCGGTTTCGCTCCGCGCGAGCATCGGCGTTTTTGGAGAAAGTTTGGATAAGTTAAAACTTTTGAACAATAAAGGGTTGACACGGGCATATAATTAGGATATACTTAGGAAGCTTTGGAAATAATCAGGTTGCCAAAGAACAGACGACGCGGAGTGGAGCAGTCCGGTTAGCTCGTCGGGCTCATAACCCGAAGGTCGGGAGGTTCAAATCCCCCCTCCGCAACCAAAAATAAGCCCCGTACAAATTTTGTACGGGGCTTATTTAACGACGTTTACGGGCATTTTAAGCCGCGAAAACACAAATCCGCAATTTGCTCGGTAAAATCATTCTCGCGCAAGCATACCGTTCTATTGTACCTCGATGATGTTCCGTTTTAGAAATGGTTGTCGTCGTGACCTCCGCAAGCATATTCGGGACTAATTCAATGTTAGTCATATTATCCTTAAGGCTCTCTTTCGCCAAACCTTTCAGATTTTTGTACCCCCGCGTCGTCATTCCCGACCACGCTTTTGTCATTCGGTTATTTCAATCATCCTGAAACAACTTCGGTATTATGAATCGAGATTATTGAGTCTCCCTGCTTTTTTCCGTTAATAAAAACAATGGGTTTTGCTCTGCCCCCGCCGTTAATGATTTCTATATTATAAACGTTGCCGCGATATTTACGCGTAACAAGACACCGCGTCATAGACTTCGGAAGACACGGCTCAATTCTTAAGCCGTCGTAATCGGGATATATTCCCAGAATTGACTGAGAGGCGGCTACCATAGTCCATGACGCCGTTCCGGTAAGCCAACTGTTTTTTGCTTCACCGTACAGCGGCGCGGCTATTGGCGGCATACTGCTCAAAGCCTCCTTCATATAAGAAAGGGCTTGTTCTTGGAAAACCTGAAAGATTAACTACTTTTATCTCTCGCGTTAATTGAAAATCTCCAATGGTTACATGCTTTTATCCGCCGCTTCTTTCATTTCGTCAAAACGTACGGTCTCCGGCTAATAAAATACAAGACCTTGCGGTTTTAATCGCATAAGGCGAGTTTTGATGCGATGACGCCGGGATCGCTTGACGCCGAATAATTTTTTATCTTGACGCCGATGTTGAGGGTAACAAAGCCCGTCCCCGCCTCGGTATCGCCTAAACCGGTAATATCGTCGCGCTTTAACACACATTGACCGTTTACAAACGTATATATCGTTGGACCGACGCGCAACATACCCAATTGAATGTAATTTCCATCCCGGTAACTCAGTGCAAGGAGGTCGGTACCATGTGTCGCGGGCGTCCATGACCAAGAGCTTCCGCCAACCCCTCTGTACGCGCAGCCGATCCGGTTTGGCGTGCCTGTATCGGCACACACAAAGGATATGACCCTCGTCGTTCCGGTGTGCAACATAAGTCCAAACTTAGGGAGGGCATCGTTTTCAAACGGCTTTTTATAATTCACGGTAAATTCCGCTTCGATATAGAAGCTTTCAGCGTAAACATCCTTAAAGAATAAATACTGATCGGCCGGATAATCCTGAGTAACATAAGCGGTCGCGTCCGTTCCGTCATTCAGGACATTATAGCCGTTCGTCGAGTTGATGCTAGGTGCCGGGCTTCCAAAATTAGCGCTCTGAGTAAACATGACGGGCGAAGGCTTGGGATCGATGGCAAAGCCATACTTTTTAAAGCCTTTTACGGGCGCAACCGGCGCATCCTTGCCTAA
This sequence comes from Clostridiales bacterium, assembly GCA_031290295.1. GTDB lineage: Bacteria > Bacillota > Clostridia > Christensenellales > DUVY01 > JAITNT01. The sequence continues at coordinate 6,391 of JAITNT010000103.1, read as the reverse complement.
AACGACAATTTCAGAAATGCAGATATCGTCATCCTCGGAGCTAGGTCTGATCGTGATATCGATGCGGTCGATCGGGAGCTCGTCGAACTCCGCTATGGACGCGCCGCCCGGACGCATAAACATCGCATCTAAATTGCAGTGCCAATCCCAGTCGAAATCAAGGTTGCCGATTACCGCAGTCTCGGCTTTCCCCTGCGCCTGATACCGTATCTCAATTTTTTCGATTTCGACAAATGTCCGATAATATTCATAGGAGTTGTAAATCAGAATCGCCCTTGCGGTTTTAAAAGAATCCCATTCTAAGGTTATGACGGTATTATTACCCGCTTTGGCTGCGTATTCGGTAACCTTGTTCTGATCGCGGAATTTGATCAATCCATCGTTTAAATACCTGGTATCGCTGCCCTCCGCCGTATTATTCGCGGTAATCTGTGCCGATTCGGCGATGTTTTTATAGCCTGAAACTTCTTCGGGAAGCGGTTGCAATGATTTGGTAGGTCCGTTAGCGTGCATCAAGCGTCGCCCTTCGGCGTCAGTGATGAATTCGATCTTGTCGACCGCAAGTCCCCGCCCTACCGTCGTATCACTGACATCGGCGTTACGGAACGTATGGTAAGCTATAAAAAGCTCGTCGCCGCAATGGAAAAAACTGTGGTGCCCCGCCGTCATAACGTGATCCCATGACGATGCCGCAATTATGGTGCCATGATCCTCCGCCCTGATCTTTTCAAAATCACCTAAGGGTGAATCGCTTAAAGCCTGCACAACCTGATAATTAACGCTTTGATATCCATATATAGATAATGTCAGATAGTATACCCCGTCATGGTAGTACATGAAAGGACCTTCGTTAATATTACCCTCCGCCCGTCTCATATCAAAATCGTTCCGATCTGCGGCGTCCACCGTCAAATATCCCATAGCGGTCAGACGCTTTAGGGTTTCATATTTAGGCGAAAACCAGTCCGTCATCTCGATGCCGTATATCTCGGTTTTGCTGAACGTATCCAGATAACTGAAATACAGATATTTTTTTCCTGTAACGGGGTCAAGGAATGGACTGGCGTCGATCGTCTGGTTTTTGGCGATCGATTTATTTACTTTCGGATTATTCGGGGACATATCGAAAGCCGGCTTGCCGACGCTTAAAACGTTGCCGTTCGCGGTCTGTACCCCAACCGGCGTAAAAAACGGACCTTGCGGCTTGTCCGAAACGGCGACCGACATATGATGCCAACCGTCTTTGCCCGTACCGTAGCTGTATGTAGAACTGTAAAAGAGGTAATATAGCTTATCGGTCTTGTCGTAGATTACCTCGGGCGCCCAATGGTTGCGGGAAGCCCAACCGTCGGTGTAATCGCCTTTATATGCAACACCCATGTTTTCCCAATTTGAAAGGTCTTTGGAGCGCCAGGATTCAAACGTGGTCGCGCCGTCCAGACCGTAGCTGGTGCCGTAAACATAAAAATATCCCCTTTCTTCGCCCTCTTCAATATACAGCAACGACGGATCGGCTATTTTGAAATCCAAAAGATTTTGGAAGAACAGATTGTAATTAATATCGTCCCCTTTCGACAGAACGGACGAGTAGTATTCAAAGTCTTTGCCGTATCCGTCCTGATCGCCGTTTCCGTTGTCTTGGGTAGGGGAACAGGCCAGAAGCACATTGAACAGAAAAACGATCAACACGCCGAACACCAGTAATTTGTCTTTTTTCATAATAAAACTCTCCTTATAATTTCATGCCCGAAGCGGAAATCTCTTCGGTAAAATGTTTTTGTAAAATGATATGCACAGCGAGCATAGGCAGCATTGCCAAAATCGTACCGACCATAAGAACGTTGATTTTTGAGGCAAACGTACCCGTAAACGAACGGATCGCGATTTGGAGCGTATAAAACTAGGGCGATTGCAAATAGATATATGGTCCGAATTGTCGTTATAGCCGCCCAAAATCCCGAGCACGACCTACGACATGCCGAACGCGAGAATCATGGGAATCAGGCTGAAAATAATGAAGCCCAAAGCGGAATAAAGACCATAAGCGTCCCTACGAAATTTTCCTTGTCGAATTTTTTCTTGCTTCTGGCAATCAGTTCCATACGTCTCCTCTGCTTTACTTTTTCGTGTATCCCTTGAGCATTTCGAATGTATTTTTGAATTCGACACAGTTTTCAAACTCGGTCAGCGTCATGTTTCCGTTCCGCACCGAACCGTTCAACTTACCCGCCCACGGATCGATCCACTGTTTGTCGCGTAAGTACCACCAATCACCGGGAGTCTGATGCCGAGCGGCATCTATAAAGATACCGGCGTTTTTGGGGTTTTTGTCGGGCTGCAAAAAGACCTCCGAATCGGCGATATCCTTTTGGGACGGAATGGCGAAACCTGATTTGGCTTGCTCCGTCTGTCCTGTCCTGCCGCCGATATATTCTAAAAACAGCCAGGATGCATTCTTTAAACTGCTTCTCGAGTTAATAACCAGCGCAACTGAACCCGAATGCCCGGCTTTCCTTCCATGTACCTTGATGTTGCCGTTCGCGTCATATTCCTTGTAAATGGGCAAAGGCGCAACGTCCCACTCGTACTTACCGTCCATTTCGTTGCGGAAATTAGGTACGTTCCAGCGACCGTCGACTAGCATCGCAACGCTCCCCTGGCTGAACGCCCTTGTCTTTGCTGCATCGCCGCCTATAGATGTGGGAGATGGCGTGATGCCGTACCCGTATACGCCCGGTTCTACCTGTTTGTTGGACAGCTGGCCGATGCGGATGAACTCGACAAACGCCTCTCGCTGAGAGGGAAGCTCGTTCAAAACGGTTTCCACCGCGCCTAGTATCTGAGGGCTTATCGTCTTGCTCGCGGCGGTCAGACTGACCAGCTTATCCTGATAAGATATGATCTCTCCCGGCTCGTATTTGTTTCCGTTTATTGTAAACCCGCTTAAAGCATTATCTGCGACGATATAATTTTTTGTAGAGTCCATCAGCGTAAAATCATAATAGCCGCCGTTATAAGCCGGGTCGGCGGGCGCGGGGATATACTCAACGCAGTCGCCTCCCACCGTCCAGCCGTAATTAAACCACCACTCCGTATAAAAGCCGTATACCTTGGGGCTTACCTTGACTTCTTGAATCCGGTTCGCGCAAGCAACGGTTTCATCCCAGCTCATCGGGATCTGATTATTGAAAAACCGCTTAGAGCCGTTGACGAAATACCCTTTTTCCTTAACTTCAAAATCAATGCCATACTGCGCCTTGGTCTTCCCCCGGGAATCCGACTGACCAGCGTTAAAGGCGGTCAGATCCTGCGCACCCACGCTGATTACGCTGATATTTGCGTCGTTAAAAAACGTTTCGTTATAGTAAATTACGGTCGGTCCTATATCCTTTGGCACCGCCCAAATTTTTGCTCCGGGTCCGTCGAACGTCGCGGTTTTGACATCGTATTTATATCTGTCGAGCGACGTTTCCCACATTTCCTCCAGCACGATCTCCTCAGACTTCGCGATGTAATTATCCAACGGCTCGAGATAGCCGTAATCGGCCACCGCTTTAAAATCGGCGTCGCCCACATACAGGACGTCGGGACCGCTGTTACCGCCTAAGGTGACGCGCATTGCCTCCCCATAGCCGGTAGACGCCTTTTGGATATAATTGACTTTGATCTGATCCTTATGAAGCTTGTTAAACTGGTCCGTCAGCTTGGTAAAGACATCGAGTTCCACCTGATCGCCATAACCCCAAAAGACGACCGTCGGCACTTTACTGCCCGGTCGGATGATGATATTTCCCTCGTCGTCAAGCCCGACGTCCTCCTGCGGCGGTTTGCAGCCCGCCAAAAACCCAAAAGCAAAAATGCAGCATAGCAACAGCGGTAAAAAAACTTTTACTATTCTCTTCATTCCTTAAAATCCTCCATTTGATTATTAGCCGGTTATTCCGTTGGCGCACGCCGGCACACCAACGAAACAACATGTTTTTAGATTGTTCCTCTAAATAATGCCCAACGCCTCTTTGATCGCACCCTGAAGCCGTGCGTAACCGTCCGCGTTCAAATGCAGGTTGCCGGTCTTACAGTACTGAGCCATATCCGTATAGCTTTCGATTCCGAATACCTCGACGACGTCGATTACCTTGACGCCGGGTATGTCCCACGCGCAGATCAGATCGTTTGCTTCCTTGAGTATCGGCCATCTGTCCGCATAGGTTTCAATGTAATGCGGGATCACCGTAATAAAATAAATCGTCGCGTCCGGAAAAGCCTGCTTATAGCGCATCACCGTTTCGCGCGCAAGCGCCTCGAACGCGGCTGCCGATAATACAAGCTTATCGTTAATGTCGGTAATACCCGCATTAACAATGACATGCCGCGCCGTATACAGGTCGCCCATGATCCGCGCCCGGTTATTCCAGTTGGCTAACGTCGTTCCCGCCGTGCCGATATTTCTGGTTGTACCGCCCAAATCGCCGGCAAATGCGTTATATGTCGACCAGTTTCCCGTTGTAAACCGTCCATCGCCCACAAACAGGAAATCCTGATCGGCTATCGGCGTTTTGCGCCCTTGATAACTTTCCAAAAGAGAATCTGGGTCATTCCCTGCGTCTATGTGCCGCTGCGCTTTGACCTGTATCTGCAAACCCAACGATATGATGCCTACATAGGCGGGCGTATCCACATCGAGACCGTAATCGGCATAGAAATTTTCTACAATCCTAGTATCGCCGAAATAGAAGTCAACCGTGCCGTTCCGCCGATAGACGCCGAGTTTTACATAATTTTCGCCTTGGTAAGTACCAGCGTTCGGTAGAGCGGGGGTAGACCAAACCGCCGAAGAAGACCATACTCCGTTGTGCCTGTATGCACGACCGAAACTCACGCCCGTAAAGCTCGTGTCGTTATGATTCGCCGCAACATATAGCAACAAACCGTCACCGCTCTCGGTAACTATATAAAAACCGAACTTGCCGGCTTTCTCGCCGCTCTTTCTGTCAATGACATTAAACTCAGCCTCGGCATAAAAATTCGTCGCCGAGGAGCCGTGCATATATGCCGGATACTCGTTTGTAGTCGTAGTGCCCGTCATGCGCGCCGAGCGTTCGTCCGCATCGATCCCGGGGTTGTCATTCGTCAAATCCCAGGCGGCGTTCGTTTTATATGCGCCGGCATCGCCGAAAGTCGCACCGTAATAGTAGTATTTGTTTTTTGCAAACGTATTGCTTGCGGTAACGGCGATATAGGTTTGAGAAGCGTCCTGTTGCATCCCGAACAGGTCGCTGGTTTTTTGCCTGATGTCGCCCCCGTTTACATTGCACAGCGCAACGCAAAGCGTCATATCCTTATTTTCAAGGGACGCCTGAATATCGCTATAGGGAACGGAAACGATAATACGGTATCCGTCGATTTCGTCACCGAAAGAAAAGATCTCGCCTTCCGCCTCAATTCCGCTTTCATCTAAAGGCTCGAACTGTCCGCTCTCGTATTTTTTGAAGCTAGCCCGCCCGTCAGAGGCAACCGAAACCAAAACCGTATCCTCGGAAATGCCGCCGTCAAGCCTTTGCGCCGTAGATATCAGAAACTCGACATGGTCGCTTAAGCTCATGTTCTGCGACGCTTTAATCTCTTCGTCGGTCACGAACGCCGTAATCTTCGCACCGGTTTCACCGTATTCTGCGAACCAGTACGCTTTGGCCGTCTTCCCGTTTGCGTCCGCCTCGACGGTCAGCGCGGTGTCCGGAATAGAATCCAGAACCAGCGTATCCGGGGGAAGTTTTGTCACCGTTACGGCAATATCGACGGTCTTTGTGATATCCCCTTCCGTATACGATACGGTGACCTTCGTCATTGCGTATGTCAAAGGCTCTGTCGGCACCTTTATTTTGTCAGTTACATCGACAAAGTCGTCGCTGCCAGTATACTTCGCCCCTACTTTCAAGCCCGCGTTTTCAAAAACGTCTCCTCTCACATACGTTGTCCTCGCCGGTTGCTGCGTTACCGCAATACTTTCGAGAACCGACTGAGGATCCTCCTGCGCCTGTTGGCACGCCGTTAATAACGGCATGACACAGACTAGCAACATGACGATCCCCAACAAAAATGTACCTTTCTTCATCATTTTTCCTCCTCGTTTGGAAAATTATTTATAAAAGTTAATTTGCTTTCCTAATTTTTCCCGGGTCAACCTTGCGTTCCCGGCCGACAGCGTGTAACCCGTTGATTTCTTGCCGAACATCCGCAAGCCGCGCATAACAGGCTCTTAGACATAATCTGTCTTTTTAAGCGCGAGCAATAAATTTAAGAAACGCCGCATGAGCGACTGTTCATCGGGCGCGGTAAGATCGTTCTTATCGCCCGTGCAACTCGCCGCGCATTCATAGGTATAGCGGAACCC
>JAITNT010000041.1 GCA_031290295.1 Clostridiales bacterium | reverse complement strand
GCGGAAGGCTTTCTTGCAAAAGAGGGCAACGGATTATGAACACGATTTTATTAAAACGCAATAGCTCGCCCGACGTTTCTGACGAGCTGTCGGCCGCGCTTTCGCGCGAGTTCGGTCTGTCCGAAAAAATCATAGAGGTTCTTGCCTCGCGCGGCTTCACGGACAGCGACGCCCTGAAAAAATACCTGAACCCGTCGGAAAACGATTTGCACGATCCGTTTCTTTTGAGCGGTATGCGCGAAACCGTCGACCGCATTAATCAGGTTATCGATAACAAAGAAAAGGTAATTATTTACGGCGATTATGATTGCGACGGCGTTTCGGCGGTCGCGATATTGACCAAGTTTTTAGTGAGCCGGGGCGTCGACGTTTTTCCGTATATTCCTAACCGCACAAGCGACGGATACGGTCTTAACGTCAATACGCTCGAAACCCTCATCGGAGAGCTTGCGCCCGATCTTATTATTACCTGCGACTGCGGCATTTCCGCGGCGAACGAGATCGAATACGTTCTTGACCTCGGGGTGGACGTTATCGTTACCGACCACCACGAAATACCGCCCGTCGTTCCGAATTGCGTGATTATCAACCCTAAGCTTGCGAATCAGCGATATCCGTTCGACCGGCTTTGCGGGGCGGGGGTCGTACTAAAAATAGTCCACGCGTGCGCGGGGCTCGAGACGGCTAAGGAGTATCTTGACCTTTGCGCGCTCGCCGCCGTCGCCGACCTTGTGCCGCTCGTCGATGAAAACCGCACGATTGTATATCTTGCGCTTGCCAGCATGAACGGCGGCAAGGCTTGCCCGGGGCTTAGGCGCATCTTTAAGTTTTTGGAGCTTAGCGAGGTCTGCGCGGGCGATATCGCCTTCAAAATCGCGCCGCGTATTAACGCCGCCGGCAGAATGGGCGACGCGGGACGCGCCTTTCAACTGCTTATATCCGATAACGTCGCGGAAATCGATAAGCTTATCGCGGAAATCGACGGCGACAACGAACGCCGCAAGCTCAATTGCGTTACGATTTACGACGAGGCGGTGGAGGACTTGGCGGGCGAAAACCTCGTTGACGATTACGCCGTTATTCTCAGTCATCCGTCGTGGGAGCGCGGGCTTACAAGCATAGCCGCCGCGCAGCTTGCCTCGGAATATCGCCGCCCCGCGTTCATGCTCGTGCAGACGCGCGACAACCTCTATAAGGGCTCGGCGCGCAGCGTGGACGGCGTCAACCTCTACGAGGTTTTGGAGTCCGTAAGCGATCTGTTGTCCGAGTTCGGCGGACATAATCAGGCGGCGGGTTTCTCGCTCGAGATAGACAAGCTGCCGGAATTCAAGCGGAGAATTAACGAATTTTTAAGAACGCACTATCCGCGGGAAAGATTTCTGCCCTATAATTATTACGACGCGGTTGTCGACGGGCAGTCGTTGAATATGAGTCTGGCGCACGAGCTGAAACGGTTAGAGCCGTTCGGCAGCGGTAACCCCCGACCCGTATTCAAAATCAAAGCGGACGCGTTTTCCGCCGCCGTCATGAAAAATAAGCCGCGCCACATCATACTTACCTTGGACGGTTCTACGCAGATTAACGGCTTTAATTACGGCAAATTTGCCGAGCAGTTCAATATTCAGACCTCGGTTGAATTGCTTGTCGAGGCGGGCGTGAATAATTTCAGGGGTCGCGACTATCTTTCACTGTCGCTCAGGGATTTTGATTTCGACCGCCTGTCGGCTGCCCGCGGCAACGAAAGGTTATCCGCGCAAAGGCTTTTGCAGCTTAGATATCTTAACCTGCCCCCCGCGGAGTACATAACCGCGGAGTTCGATTCGGTTAAGCAATACGTCGATAACGACAGGCTTTTCGGTACGTTGATAATTGCGTACGACTTTGCCGCTTATGAGCGCGCTATTTCGTCCGGTCTGGTTAACGACAGGTGGCTGCACAACTATTTGTCGTATTCCGCGGAGAATAACTATAACCGCATAATTCTCGGAGCCGATTTTTCGGACAAGGTTCGCAATTACGATACCGTTATATTGCTCGGATTGCCGCTGTGCGGCGGAGCGGTCGCCGCGCTTAGCAAGAATCTGCCGCGCGCCCGCATAATCGCCGTGCCGCTTACCGGACGGAACATATTTGCCGGGCTCAAAACCGACCGCGAAACCTTCGTCGATATCTACAACGCGCTCAAAAGCTTCAGGGGCGAGGGCAGGGGCGTCGCCGATATCTACCTTCAGGTTGTGACGGACGGCAGGATTACGGTAGAGCAGTTTGTTTTTTGCTATCTCGTATTTCAGGAAATCGGGCTTATCGAGGAGAGTAACGAGCCGTTTTCGTTCAGGCTTGTCAAGACGGTCAAGGCGGATATTAATTCCTCAAAAATATTAAATTTTGTCAAAGACAATGCTTTCGGAGAGCATACCTCCGCGTAGGGGCTTTTATGGAAAATACGGAAATTTTTCAAAACAAGGTTGATAATTTGCTTAGCAAGCTGAAGCGGTGTTATCCGTCCGATTACGACGGCTTGCTTCTGGGCGCGTTTAACGCCGCCTACAAGGCGCACGACGGTCAGTTAAGGGAATCGGGCGAGCCGTATTTCATTCACCCTATGGGCGTCGCCGACGTGCTTATCGACCTCGGTCTGGACGTGTCTACGATTGCCGCTTCCCTTCTTCACGACGTGGTCGAGGACACCTATTACACGCAGGAAATGATCGACGCCGAATTCGGCGCGGAAATAGGCGCGCTCGTAAAGGGCGTTACCAAGCTCGACAAAATCGTTTTCAAATCCAAGGAGGAGGAGCAGGCTGAGAACTTCCGCAAGATGTTCATGGCTATGGCTAAGGACATACGCGTTCTTCTTATAAAGCTTGCCGACCGCTTACATAACATGCGTACGATTTCGTCGTTAAGCTCCGAGCGCCGTCACACGCTCGCGGCGGAGACGCTGGAAATTTATGCGCCGCTTGCCTCCCGTCTGGGACTGTCCTACTTGAAATGCGAGCTTGAGGATCTTTGCCTTATGGTCATGCACCCAGAGGTTTACGCGCAGCTTGTCAAGGACATCAGTCTGAAACGCGCGGAGCGTCAGGATATAGTCGATAACATTTGCAGGCTCTTGAAGAGTATGCTCGACGAGCTGGGCATTCACGGCGAGGTGTCGGGACGCCCTAAGCATTTTTACAGCATTTACAAAAAGATGGTCGCGCAGAACCGCACCTTCGATCAGATTTACGACCTTACCGCCATGCGCGTTGTAGTAGAAACGGTCAGCGACTGCTACGAGATTATGGGCAAGATTCACACCGTATGGAAGCCTATCCCGGGGCGGTTCAAGGATTACATCGCCGTGCCTAAGCCTAATAACTATCAGTCGCTGCATACTACGGTTATGACGAATTACGGCACGCCGTTCGAGATTCAAATACGCACCTACGAAATGCACAAGGTCGCCGAGTACGGCATTGCGGCGCACTGGAAGTACAAGGAGAAGCGCGCCGAAAGCAACGACCTCGACAAAAAGCTGGGCTGGCTGCGCGAGGTCATGGACATGCAGGGCGAAATGGCTAACCCCAAAGAGTTCTTAGACTCGCTCAAAATTGATTTATACAGCGGTCAGGTTTTTGTTTTTACCCCCAAAGGCGACGTTATAATTTTGCCCGAGGGCTCGACCCCGATAGATTTTGCGTACACCGTGCATTCCAATGTGGGAAATCACTGCGTCAGCGCAAAAATTAATTCCAAAATCGTTCCGCTCGCCACCAAGCTGAAAATGGGCGACTACATCGAAATTATCACCGCTTCAAATTCAAAGGGTCCGTCGCGCGACTGGCTCAAGCTTGTCAAAACGACCACCGCCCGCGCCAAAATCCGCGCTTTCTTCAAAAAAGAAATGAAGGAAGAAAACATCAAGACCGGCAAGGATATGCTGGAAGCGGAGGCAAAACGCAAGGGTTACTCTCTTAGTCAGCTCTTTCAGCCTAAGTGGCTCGACGCGGTTATGGCGCGCCTGTCGCTTACCTCGGTAGACGATTTATATTCCGCGGTAGGCTACGGCGGAATAACCACCAATCAGGTGCTTTTCAAGCTTATCGACTGCCAGAAGAAGGAGGAAGCAAAGGACGCGCCGCCTAAGCTCGAGGGCGTGCAAATCAACAACCGGGGCGACAACTCGGTAATTATCAAGGGCAGCACGGGACTTCTCGTCAAGCTCGCCAGGTGCTGCGCGCCCGTACCCGGCGATGAAATTATAGGCTTTATCAGCCGCGGGCGCGGCGCGGTCGTACACCGTCAAAGCTGTTCTAACGTCAAGGGTATGGAGCCGGAACGTCTTATAGAGGCGGAGTGGGCGAACCAAACTCAGGGCGTTATCGCTAACCTAAAAATTGTCGCCGAGGATAAGGGCGGGCTTATCGCCAAAATCGCGGGGATTTTTTCCGATCAGAAGCTTTCGATAGAATCCATGAACGCGCGTCTGGATAAGCAACATTTAGCCAACATTGCCGTAAGCGTGCGCGTCAACAAAACGAGCGAGCTTGAATTCCTTTTTAAGAAGCTGCAACAGATGCCCGAGGTAATCGGGGTAAGCCGTACGTGAAAATATATATGTGTGTGAGCTTGGCATGACCGCTAAATTGCCGTATTTGAATACCGCTTATATCCGGAGAACCGAGCTGGAGGACGTTATGCGTCTTTTCTATCCCGTTCTTTCCGCATCGCCGGATAACGCAGATGCGTTAACGCTAAGCTGCGACGCCGACGGTATCGCCGTCAATTGCGCTATAACCTTTCGCGGGGCAAGCGATAACTATTCGGCGGATTTCGGCGAAGAACCCGCCAGGGGCAAGCAGCTTCAACGCCTACTAAAAACCTTCCTGTACGATTTTTTGTGCGCGGTTACCGGACTGAAAAGACCGTGGGGCAGTCTTACGGGCATTCGTCCTACCGCGCTTGCGTACGAAATGCTTGCGCGCGGCGAGGATATAGACGCCGTCCCGGCAAAAATGCAAAGCGCGTACAGGCTGTCGCCGGAAAAAGCCGAGCTGATAGGACGTATTCTTCACGCGCAGAAAGGGTACTATAATAGCGATATCGGTAATTTTGATTTATACGTCAATATCCCGGTTTGCCCTTCGAGATGCGCGTACTGCTCGTTTATTTCTCACGAGCTGAAAAAATGCGCCAAATTGCTCCCGGAGTATATCGGTTTATTGCTCAAGGAAATAGATTTCACGCTTAATTTGCAGGCGCGGCTCGGGCATCGTTTGCGCGCGGTGTATATCGGGGGAGGCACGCCGAGTACGCTTGAGGTCGGTGATATCGCAAGAATACTTGCGGCGATACCGCCGTGCGGGGAGCTTACCTTCGAGGCGGGGCGCGCCGATACGGTTACGCGCGAGAAGCTCGACGCGCTTGCCGCCGGGAACGTAACCCGTATCAGCATTAATCCCCAAACCTTTAACGACGCGACGCTTGCCGCGATAGGGCGCAGAACTACTTCGGAGGAGGTTTTTGCGGCGTACGCGCTTGCGCGCGGCTATAGCTTCGATATAAACATGGATTTGATAGCGGGACTGCCCGCCGAGGGCGCGGACGCGCTTAGGGTTAATATCGACACCTGTGTATCACTTGCGCCCGACAACATAACGGTACACACGCTCGCCATAAAGGCGGGCAGCAGGCTCAAGCTTACGCACGACCTCAATTCGGTTAACGCGGGAGAGGCGGAGGCTCTGAACTCGTTTTCGCCTATGGCGGCGCTTACGGCGGCGGGATATATTCCGTACTATCTTTATCGGCAGAAATACATGCTCGGCGGTTTGGAAAACGCCGGTTACACAATCCCCGGCAAGCAGTGCCTTTTTAATATCGACACCATGGAGGAAACCTCGAGCGTGGCGGCGTGCGGCGCGGGCGCGATAAGCAAGGCGGTGTTTTCGGGCGGCAGAATAGAACGCTCGGCAAACGTAAAAAATATCGACGAGTATATCGAACGCTTTTCGGAAATGCTCGAACGAAAAACGGCGTTGTTTTACGATAGGGATAAACAAGCCGACCAAACGCCTATATACCGCTAAAACAAGCCCGTGTCAATGCTATCCCGCGCAGTCGCGTCAGCCCCTCGCCAATCATTACATCTATCAATGTCCTTTCTGTCAAATCTATCGCGCAGTCGAAACAAACTCTAGCGCCGCTTGCTTAATAAACAAGCAAGCCCTTTCTGTAATTCAGAGCGCGCTAGCGCCGTAGGAATCCGAACCCGCTTTGCCGCTTTCAACGCCCCGTTTACATTCTCTTGCTCACTACTCCCAGACAGTCTAAAATGCCTTCCTTTCTAAGAGAGGCGGCGTCGCGGCGACGGAGGATTGACCCTGCGGTGTATTACCGCCGTTCACCTTATATTTCACACCCTGCGGTTTATCCAGGTTTGCTCTGAAAGTTTACAACTTTATGCTTCTAAAACGCTTGCAATTTATAAAAGCATGATGTACAATTTCATTATATTGTCAGTCAAAGGCTGACTATGTCAGTTTCAGGATTGTTATAATCATCTTGACTGACAAAAATTTGTCGGTCAAAATGTCAGTCAAAAAAAGAGAGAGGTATCATTATGGCGTTAGGTTTTGAAAATGAACGGCTTGAGTTTAAGAATACGGTTGCGGAGCTAAGCGAGGCGTGCGTCTCGATTGCCGCTATCCTCAACAAGCATAAGCAAGGCGTGTTGTATTTCGGCGTTGCGAATGAGGGCAAGGTTATCGGGCATCAAATCGGCAAGGAAACGACGCGGGATATTTCACGCAGAATTTATGAACGGGTAAAACCCGTTCCGTACTTCGAGGTGGAAACTATCGAGGTCGAGGGCAAGACGGTTATCAAGGTGACGTTTGACGGTAAAGAAACGCCGTATTCGGCGGACGGCAGATATTACGTTCGCTCGGCGGACGAGGATAAGGCGATTACGCAGACACAATTGTTTACGCTTGTCCGTTCGCAGTCGCCGACCTATGAGGATTGGGAAAATACGTTAACCGAGTATACGGCGGACGACGTCGACGAGGAAATCTTGCTTGCCGCCTATAAGGACGGAATGGAGGTTAAACGCTTAACCGAGCCGTATGGCGATAAGGAAACCGTGCTGGGCAAGTTTAATCTTCTAAGATCGGGCAGGCTTACAAACGCCGGGGTCGTGTTGTTTTCAAAACGCAAGCCGGTGACGCTCAAGCTTGCCTTATTTGCCACCGACGAGAGAATCACAATATTAGACCAAGAGCATTTCAAGGGGAATATCTACGAGTGCATAAAAGCGGGGCGGTTATTCGTTCACAAGCATATGCGGTGGCGTGCCGAAATCACGGGAGAAATCAGACGCGACATTCCCGAAGTCCCGGTTGACGCTATAAGGGAAATCGTGATTAACTCATTCGCTCATTCACGGTACGAGCACGTCGTTACGGCGCACGAAATCGACGTATATCCGCGCCGTATAGATATTTTTAACCCTGGCAATCTTCCCGAAACCGTAAACCCCGAGGAATACGCCGGCGGCAAATTGAAGTCAGTATTGAAAAACCCCGCTATTGCCGACGTACTTTACAAGACCAACCGTATCGAGGAATACGGTACGGGCTTTCGCAAGGTGTTTTCGCTATGCTCGGAAGCGGAAGTGAAAGTAACTTATAGCGACGACGTGCAAGGGTTCACGTTTGAATTCGGCAGGATACCGCTTACTGCGGAATACGGAAGCTCCGCGCTTGACGGGCTTGACGATATGGAAATCGCAATATATAAGTTGTTAAAAAAGAATGACAAAATCACCGCCGATGAAATCGCAAGTAAAATCGCAAAGACAATGCGGACGGCATATCGCGGGATAGCGTCGCTTAAAGAAAAAGGCTTTGTAAAACGGGTCGGCGGCGCAAAAGGTCGGTGGGTGGTCTTGAAATAATGATACGGTTCTATCGAGTAACGGCACTTCATGTTGAAAACGGTGCTACAAAGGAGTTATTAGCGCATAAGACACCCAAGGCGAACCCAACGGGCGCGTTTTTATTTTTTCATAATATATAGCGGCATAAAAAAGGCTGCGGGCATAGACTCGTCGTTTTTGTTTTATAAGATAAAAAAGATTATTATTTTCTTTGCACCCCCGCGCTTGACTTGTGAGGGCGGATTACTATATCCTGTCCGTGAATTTTAACCGGGAGGTAAAGAAAAGAATATGACGGCACAAACAACGGGCGAGTTTTTAGACTACTGGCTGGAAACGGTCATGCGAAACAATATAAGGCAAAGCACTTATATGGCTTATCGCGGTTACATTGAAAACCATATACGAAAGCGAATAGGCGGCGAACAACTTATTGAATTGAAAGTCGATAAGTTACAGCGGCTGACTTCGGAACTGCAAACGGAGGGCGGAGGCTTGGCGGCTAAAACGGTTCGCTCGATAATGCTAATGCTACGCGGCGCGTTAGAGTACGCCGTCGATTGCGAGTACATAATCAAGAACCCGTGCGACAAGGTCAAGTTACCGAAATTAGAGGAAAAAGAGGTAACCGTTTTTGACCAGACCGACCAAAAACGACTGGGCACGGCGATATTGCAGTCGGAGGACAGGCGGCATTACGGAATATTGATTGGCCTTTATACGGGGCTTCGGATAGGCGAGCTGTGCGGCTTAAAGTGGGAAAGCATAGATTTTGAAAACGGCACAATCAGCATAAGGGCATCGCTCAACCGTGTAATAAACTACGACGGA
>JAITNT010000012.1 GCA_031290295.1 Clostridiales bacterium | reverse complement strand
CTTTGCAACTCCGAAATATATCCGTCGTGATACCGCCTGTTTTTTTCGGCGGCGGCGTCGCTCCAAATCGACAGCACGGTTTTTAACGCGCCCTTAGCGTCGTATTTTTGCGCGTGCTTGACGGAATTACAGTAGTGCAGTATGTTAATCGCCGCGGTATACGCGAGCGGTGCGATATCGTTTGAAAAGGAATAGACGTTAAATTCCGTTTTGTTAAATTTACGCGGCAGCGGAATATCCACCGCCTCTAATCTTTCCAGTATCTGCCGCTTCATTTCAAGCTCGTCCATAATCGTTCCGCCTTTGTTTTTGTTTTAAGTGTACATAATATCGCGTGGAAAGTAAACCGAATTCAAAAAAATTATTTTGAACACATCTGCAGAACGGCGCGCGACCGTTCGTCGTTGTTTGCCTTGGCGCGTTCGGACGCGATAATAATGTCGCTCCGCTCGAAGTCCCTGAACGCGTCGTCCGGAAGCCGCGACCTTAAAAAGGCATTAAAGCTCTCCTTAGACAGCGTAACCTTATAGGCGCGCGCCTTAGCGCGTTTTTCACCGTTCGCGACGGTTTTTTTGTAAGCGATTTTCTTCGTGCCGCTCGACCAATAAGCGACTATCAGCAGACCGACGCCGCTTTTTTGGTAATTCGCCGTAAGCTTGCGCAGATTCTCCGCGTTGCCCGCGGATTCCCATTTGGGCTGCGTGTCTACGGGCGCCAGCCAAAAATCGTAATTAAGCAACAGCGAGGATAGCTCGTGCTTTTTGGCGTCGTCTCCGTCGCTTAGGCAAAGCGCGGCGAGCGCCTCGGTTTTTACCGTCTGTAAGCCGAAAACGACGTTGCCGCCCGAGAGCCTTTTGACGAATTGCGCGCTTTGTCCCTCGGTCTTGGGCGGAGCGAGATTCGCGCTCTCGAACTCCTGTTCGGCTACGGCAAGCCCGAGCTGCTTGGCGAGCTTGCGGCAGGTGGCGCTCTGGGATTCCTTAAGCAGGCGGTCTACGCTGTGCGAATCGGTGTTTTTCAAAAGACAGAAGATGTTATAAAGCGCGGTGCTTATAAGCTCGGCGTCGCACGCGCCCTTTATTTCGGAGGCGGGTAATGCCGTTGCGCGCAAAGAGCCGTTATAGACGGGGTCGCGCAGCGCGATAATGTCGTACCACTCGAACGCGCTTCGCACGCGCTCCGCCTCGCCCTGATAGGGGAAGTATCCGCGCTCGCAATAATAGCCCATGTTAATTACGGCGTGAGGATTCCTCAGAAGCGCGGCGTTACGGCAAAGCGCAAGCGCGGTATCGTACTTGCCTTGCGAAAAGAGTATCTCCGACTTTGCGAACATAGACACGTTTTCGGGCGTAGTTTCTATCGTCTGTCGGCTCGGAAAAAAATCTCCCAGGCACTCCGGACAAAAAAGCTCGTTGGTGTTCGTCTGCAACGGCTCGGCGTATATATTTTTTTTACAATGAGGACAATACATTGCGGTTCCTCCCTTAATTTAAGTAATAGTAAAGCTCTTGCTCTTAGTCGCGGCGGATATAACGTAATTAGGGTCGGAGCAGTTTGCCGTCGCGGTATAAGTCCCCGCCTCGGTCTGTCCGCCGCTCACGGTTATAGTTACCGTATCGCCGCCGACCGTGCCCGTCGTACCGGTAACGGCGGGTTTATGCTCCTCGCCGTCGTAGGTAAAGACCGTCGTAGCGGCGTCCCAAACGACGTCGATTTCCTTAGGGCTTACCGTGAACTGTACGCTCGCGTTAGTAAGCGTGTAGTTGGCGTTAGAGGCGCTTCCCGTCGCGGTATAGATTCCCGCGTTAGTTTGTCCGCCGCTTACGGTGACGACGACGCCTACGCCGATACCCTGCGCGCTTGCCGAGGGCACCTGAACCGCACCGTTATAGGTGAAAGAAGTATTTCCCCAAACGACCGCTACCGCCAGCGGCGTAACGGTGAAATCAACCGTCGGATTAGACAGCGTGTAGTTTGCGTTCTGCTGTCCGTCCGTAAGGCTCGCCGTCGCGGTATACGAACCCGCGCTGATATGACCGCCGCTCGCCGCTACGGCTATGACGAGCGCGCCGTCCGCGCCCGCGCCGACCGCGCTTGCCGAGGGCGCTTGCTCCTCGCCGTTATAGACGACCGACGTCGCTCCCCAATTGACCGCCACCGATCTTTTGGTAATCGCGAACGCGGAGGTAGGGTTGTTCAGACCGTAGTTAGAGTCGGTAACACCCGCCGACGCGGTGTATCCCGAGCCGACGTTAGTTTGACCGCCGCTTACGGTAACGGGAATATTAACTCCGCCCACGCCGACCGCGCTTGCGGAGGGCGTCTGAACCGCGCCGTTATAGGTCAGGGACGTATTAGTCCACGTTACGTTTACCGACAGCGGGCTTATGGTGAAGCCCGTTTCCGGATTAGAGAGCGCATAATTAACGCGCTGTAAGTCGTCGGTAATGCTTGCCGTCGCGTCGTTTGCCGCCGCCGCGTTAGTTTGTCCGCCGCTCACGGTGAGAGGAATATTAATTCCGCCCACGCCGGTCGCGCTTGCGGAGGGCGTCTGAACCGCACCGTTATAGGTTAAGACCGTGTCAGCCCACGTTACGTTTACCGACAGCGGACTTATGGTGAAGCCCGCGGTAGGATTAGAGAGGGTATAATTGCCGTTGTCGGCGACCGCCGTCGCGGTATAAGTCCCGGCGTCGGTTTGTCCGCCGGTCACCGTTATAGCGAGCGCGCCGTCCGCGCCCACGCCGACCGCGCTTGAGGAGGGCGTTTGAGCCGCGCCGCTATAGGTTAACGCGGTGCCGCTCCACGTTGCCGTCACGCTTTTTTTAGTTACGGTGAATTGCACGCTCTGCGAGTCCGCGGCGACGGTGTAAAGATCGGCATAATAGCCCATTATGATTATAGCCGAGGCATAAGCTCCCGCGTCGCGCGCGGTGTCGCCGGAAATTTTGTAGTCGGAACCGTACTGCAAGGAATCGCTCCCGACAAGCTGCGCCTCATCAAAGGTACAGCTTATCTGTTTATCGTCCGCGTTGTACTCCAAATCCGCGGGCAGTACCCACCCGAAGCTAAGCGCCTTTTTGTTTACGGTGACCATAATAGTCTTAGAGGCCTCGGCGTACAGCGCGGGATTGAAGCCGTCCGTCGCGCGCACGGTGCAGGTGTACGTTATTATGTCGGGCAGTAACGCGCCGAGATTGATTTCCGCCGCGCTGCCGGTCGCCGCGGTAAACCCGTTATACCCCACCGAGTAAGAGAAGCCCGCTATGAGCGCGTGACTCGCGGGCACGGCGGAGAGTATTACGTCCTCGCCGTAGGTGAAGGTATCGTTCGCGTGGTTGCTTTTCAGCTCGTTGATGACGGGCGCGATAACCCGCCATTTGGCGCGCAGCTTATACGAGGGCTCGGCGGCTTTAGCGACATAATCTTTTAACAACGCGCTGTCGTTGCCGATATCCTTCCATACGGACGCGCCGACGGCGGCTATTTCCCACGAAGCCTCGCAACCGGGACGGCTTGTGGACAAATTGAACGGTATACGGCTTTCGCTCATATAATTGACCGCTTTCCAATCGGCGGGCGCGGGATAGAGATCGTCGTTTTTGTCCATGGCGAGGTCGTATACGGTATCGAACGCCGCGTCGATTTTGGCGGGATATTCTATCGGGGTCGGGAATCCCGGCTCGCCGATAAGGGAAGCCGACACGCCGGGAGCGGTGTAAATCAAGTCCCGCAGAGCAAGCTTGGCGGGCGTATGCCACGCCCATTCGAGATCGGACTGATTGTCGAAGTACGGCCTGTACGTTTCGGGCAAATCGTCGGCGGTAAATTCCGTCCCCTTAGGCGCCTTAAACGTGGGGATAAAGGACAGCCCCGTCGGAGTTTTGTCCTTATTGTATGTAAAGGTGAGATAAATCTCGGAGTTATAGTCTATAATCGGTACAAGCGCGTCGAAGAAGTAAGATATGCTTTCGTCGCTTACCGCGTCCGCGTACGCGGGGTCGGTATAAAGGCTCGCCTTGTATTCGTCCACGCGTTCGTAGGCTACATATATCGTTATATACGGATTAATGCCGTTGAGCGTCTCGGGGTTGCGGAACGCGACCGACTCCGTACCCTCGATAGTAACGCGGTCGATGCCTTGCTTCGAGAACAGCTTGCAGTCTATCGAGGTAACGTCCCTGCCGTTAAATTTATCGCGGACGACTATAGAATCGCCCCCGCCGTTAACGCAGTCGACCGCGGCGTAAAAATCGCCCTCGCGCTTATATACGACCGCTCTTTCGCCGTGTCCTACTCCGTCGCTTTGTCCGAAGTAGCCTACGGTCATGTTATACAGCGAAAAGCCTATTACGCCCGCCGTAGCCAGCGCGATTACGGCTATCGCGCCTATGCGCGTTTTGTGAACGGGCGCGCGGGCATAGGCCAGGGAATAAATCAGTATCGCTATGAACGAGAGATAAACGGCGGTAACGGTGAGGAAGCCGCCGACGGTGAACGTGTGCCGTCCCGAGGCAAGCCCGAAGCCCGCGAACATGCAAACCAGGTTGAATATCAGCGAAAATATTATGTAGAGTACCGAGCCCGCCCGCGAGTAGGAGAACCGGAAGTTGGTGCGGCAGGCGGTGAGCAAATGAAGCGCGGTAATCACGATAAGAAATATCGTAAAAACAAGGACGGCCGTGTTGAACCCGCCCGCAAGCATGGAGATAAAAGCGATTAAATACACGGCGAGCAAGGACGCGTTAGCGAAAATCACGGGCGCGTTTTTACTTGACAGGCGCGCGGCCGAGAACTCCGCGAAGGCTTCTCCGTCGGGCACCGTCGCCGAATTCGGATTGAACGGGGCTTTTTTGCTGTTATAAACCATTGTTTTTATCCCCCTTTATCTTCGTTACCTTAAAGGTTCTCAGATAGGTTTTGTCGGTTGCGGCGGCGTTCTTATCGAAGAGCCGATAGTACATGCGTCTTTTCTTCGCCACGCCGAACAAAATCATAGTCGCGTTCTCGTTGCAGATGTTTTTCTTGCGCCGCAGACCGAACGGAAGCATATCCTTGTGTTTTTGATACAGCGCGTTAAGGCGCGGCTCGGTTACGCCGTGCGAGTTAGGCTTAGCGCCTATTACGGAGGCGCAGAAACGGCAGTATGCCGAGCCTGCGAAATTTGTCGAGGAATAGCGTTTTTTGCAGCAGGGACATTCCCTTGTTTTTTCCGCGGGCAACGCTGTCAGCGTGTCGTAGCAGAAGCTCAAACAAGGCGTGTGCAGATATTCCGTGCTCGCGACGCCGCCCGGGCTGTAAGCCGTCACTACGCTGTCGTACAGACAGTCGCAGCAAATCGTCTTTTTGCACTTAGGGCAACTCGTTACCTTGTTAAGGCAGACGAGCTTTTTGCAGGCGCGCCCGAAGCCCAAATCGCACGAAACCGGCGAGCAATGCCTGCGTACGGCGGCGTAATCGTTCTTGGATATTTCCGCCTGCTCGTTATCGGCAAAGTATTCGCGCACGGGCTTGTCGTCGGGGCTCATACTCTTGGCGTCGATAATGATTTCGTTGCAATTGGCGCAAGCCACGGTAAGCTCGTTATTGATACCGAAATCGACTTTGAACATAAGCTTGCCGGTTGCGCCGTCGCGGCAGAAGTAGGACTGATTCATCAGCTTGAGATAAGATATGTACCTAAGCTGCGCGCCGTCGCAGTCAATCTCTATTCCGGAGGCGGAAGCCTCGCCGACGACCGCTTGCGTTTCAAGGAATTTATCGTACTGCTCCCTTGCCTCGCCGACGAGATAAGCCTGAAAGCCGTCCTCGCCGTTAAGAAGCCGCTTTATTACGCTTATAAGCTCGTCAACCTTTTCGGAGGTGATAGCGGGAAGAGCGTCCGCCGAGGACGGAGGCTTGCCGGGTTGCTTGTTAGCCGTACGCGCCTTGTGGCGTATTTGGTTATTCAGACCCGCTGCGCGGTCCGCCGGAAAAAGCGATATAGAGGAGTCCGGCATAACTATCAAATAAAATTTATTGATAACCGAAACGGGCTCGCCCCCTAAGCGCATTTTGAATTTGACCGCGACCTCGTAAATACAGCTTTCCGAGCCGACCGCGTTTTTGTCGAAATCCAGCGAACCGGATATTTCGGGTACGGCGGTATCGAACAGCCTGCGCATTATGCGCTTGTGCAACTGCTCGCTCGAGGCGTTCTCTATAGTTTCGTATACGAGATAGGAATACTTTTTGTAGAACGAATTAAGCACCTCGGACAGGAAGGTGTCCCACGTCTGCGTGGTGCCCCTAGCCTTGCGTTTTTCCGGATCGAGAATGTCGAAGCGCGTAAAGCTCTTTTTCTTGTCCCCGCCGTTCGGGTCGCGGCGGCTTTCCTCATAGCCTATGGCGGTTTTATCCTGACCGGCAAGCACAAAATAATCGCCGCCCGATTTTATTTTGTTAGCCTTTCCGTCGTAAGCGATATCGCCTACGGAAACGGAGTTTTCAATCAGAAATACTACGTTGTCAAACGATTCCTTGCTGGAAATTATAATATCAGCCATATTTTTCGCCCCCTTACCCGTTCAGCGTGTTGCGCAGTGTTTCGACGATTTCTCTTATCTTTTCCGACTCGAATTCAAAATTGTCTACGAAGCCGTCCTGATTCCAAATGAATTTAGCGAAGGAATCGAAGGTCGTCGGCGTGTTCGCCTTGAGCGGACTGCCGCACACGGGGCAATCCCCCGCGAAGGACACCGAGTAGGGACGGCAGTTTTGTTTTTTGTACGGGCACTTGCAGCAGCTCCCGCCGTGGTGTGCGCCCGCGCTGTCATACCCGACGGCGTCTATGTCCATAGAGCAGTAGTCGCACCGTTCTTTTTTTGCGCCGCGGCAGGTGTGGCAAATCATGCGCAGCTTGTTGATATCCGAGGTGGGCGAGGCGGAGGCCTGCTTTTTGAGCACCTGACAATTTTCCTCGTTAAGCCGTCCGCAATGCTGCAGGACGCAAAGCTTATTGCACATGTACTCCGCGCCGTCCGAGCCGGACTGCGTGAGCTTGCGCCCCTTCTGGTAACAGACGTACGCGTAATCGCCCGTCGCGTCGTGCAGCGCTTGGCGCTTGAGTACGAACGAGCAGGCGGGACGGCTGCAGCTGTAATCCGTCGTGTTATGCAGAACCTGAAGCTTCGCGCTGCAATCGGGGCAGTCCGTTTGGTCGTCAAGACAAAGAATAATCTTGTGGCACTCCGGACAGCGTTTCATGGTCGAGTTGGCGTTATCGCAGCCGGTAACGAGAATGATATCGTCCTTCCAGCCGCTGAACAAGCCAATTTGATTATAGAAGTCTAAGAGGTAGCCCTCGAGATCGTGCATGTTGGCGAACGAAACGATCTCCATGGTGTTCTCCTGTCCGATACGGTCGATGCGCCCTATGCGCTGATCCATTTTAATCGGGCTGAAGCATATGGAGAAGTTTATTACGGTGCTGCAACAGTCCTGCAGGTTATGGCTCTCGGACAGCTTGTCGTCGGCGAGCAGAATCGCGTTCTCCTTGCCCTTAAAGGCCGCCGCCGCCGCGTCGCTGCTCGCGTAGTTTTCGGAGAAAATTATGCGCCCGAACGTCGCCGGATTTTCACGCTCCAGCCATTCGTAAAGCCGCTTAGGCTCGGTCTTGCGTTCCTCGTCGGTGGCGTAGTAATCGAAAAACACGATTATACGCCTGTTTTTTCTTTCGTCGGCGACCAGCACGAACTTCTCGGCCTTCTCTTGAAAAATACTCTTGTCGGTATCTATCAGCTCCACGCGGTTATCTATTCCGGCGTTATATTTCGCGAAGGAATCGAAATAAAACCGCCGCGATTTCTCGGTCAGAGAGGAGGACGAGCCGTTAAAAGCCCTGAGCTTGTCGAGCGTGTCGAAAAGGATTTTGTTCTTGTTTTGGTGGTGTACCGTATCCGCGGAAAAGCCGTTCTCCCTGAGCGCGTCGGAGTTGTACAGGTAATCCACAAAGCCGTCCAGAGAATATTCCGCGCCGTCGTAGCGCACGATCCTGTCCTTGTAGTAATCGGCGCAATTAACGGCGTACATAATTTCCCGCGATTTGTTGCGGTCGGTGCGGGTGGTGTCCGCGCCGTAGGTAAGCGTCATCACCT
Organism: Clostridiales bacterium; assembly: GCA_031290295.1. Classification (GTDB taxonomy): domain Bacteria; phylum Bacillota; class Clostridia; order Christensenellales; family DUVY01; genus JAITNT01. The sequence continues at coordinate 2,355 of JAITNT010000012.1, read as the reverse complement.
GATCGGCGTCGGGCGCGATCGGGCAGAAGTAGTAATTAAGCGCGCGCTTTTCCTTTTGCCGCAGCAATCTTGTGCGGGATTGACGTATCATAAAGCTCTTTAGCAGTGCTTGGTATTTTTCGTTGGTTTTTTGACGGATACCCTCCCGTATGTCCTCGCGTCCCGCGAGGAAATCCTTGCGCAACTTGGACTCGCCGCTTTTGCTCAGTTTGTCCGCGCCGCCGCGGTGTTTTTTGAACGCGGCAAAGGCGGCGGCGTATTCCGGGTAACCCGCGGAATCCTCGAGCATGGTGCGCTTCCAGCTTTCGATAAATTCGGCTATAGTGTTCGCGCCGTGGCACAAATAATCGTGGTAATGCCTGCGCGCCGCCTGCATAGCGGACGGTTGATTATTTATTTCCTGCCAGTTTTCGTTGAAGCTGTCGCCCACCGCGCCGCGGCAGGATATAAAATACCACAGCGGGAACATGGAATTTAAGTTGCCGTTGTGCGGCGTGCCGGACACGAGAATGCAGTACGGCTTGTTCTGCGCGTGCTTTCTCTTCATCATGAACGAAAGCACGTGCATGCCGCGCTTGTATTCGTCCAGCATGCCGAAGTTGTGCGCCTCGTCCACTACGACCGCGTCGAAGCAAATACCCGACAGCGGCTGCAGGGTAAGCTTGCAAAAATCGCTCATAGACATGAGCAGCGGCCGGTTAGGCTCGGTGCGCGTGCAGTTATCCACGATATCGGTATGATTACGCACTACGGTTATGCCTCGGACGCCGAACATCTTCGACAGCGTGCACTTCCAGTTATCGATATTTTCGGCGACGACGAGCAGGGAGCCGATACTGTTGCGCTCGGCAAGCTCGCTGAGAACGATGCCGGCTTCGATAGTCTTGCCCATGCCCACCTCGTCGGCAAGAATGCCCACGCCGCGGAACCTCGTCATGAAATGCCTCGCCGCGTCCTGCTGATGAGGCAGGATAGGCGAATTGCTGTTATGTATTTTGCTGTTCCATTCGATACCGATTTTGGCTTTTTTGCCGTCTACGGTATAATCTCTTTCGGAGTAATCCGAATCGGGTATGAGAAGGTGGTCGAAAATGTCCTCCTTGTCCAGAGTTTCGGCGCGGTCAAGCGCCTCCTTGTTTTCGATATATTGCATCGGAACGCTGTTTTCCAGCTCCAAATTCGGTGAAGAAGAATATTTAACCTTCATGTTGTCCTAACCCCCTTACGTAGTCGCGTCTAACGAAAAGCTGCTGCTTACAAATTTGCCGTTCCGTCCGTTGTCCGCGGCCGCCGTCGCTGTGCCTATGCCGTCCTCGTCCACGTTGATAGTAATCTCTACGGGATAATTGGCCTCTACCCGTTGCTTAAAAACAAGCTTGCCGTTGAGAATGGACTGCGTGTCGTTGCCTATAAGCGTGTCAGTTTCCATTTGCGATGAAAGAACGTGTATATTGACCGCCGCGGTAGGCGCGACGGTTTGAAACCGCTGCGTAAACTTTGCCGGCAGAGGCGAGTTTTTCTTGATAAGCACGACCATCCATTCGCGTTTGTCCGACTGATAGTTTTTTAGCGAGCAGATGCCGTAGGAGCGCGGGCAAACCGCGTTGATTTTATATTTGCCCGTCGAATAAAGAGCCGCGCCCGCCGCAACCGCGAACGCGCTTCCGTCTAACTCTATGTCGAAAATATCCGGTGTGTTCTCCAGCCCCGTCTCCAGCGTTATTATCGCGACGTCGTTTCGGTACGCCTTGACCGCGTCCCAAATCGACTGCTGCAAAAAAGCCGTTTGAATACAGCCGCCCGAGAGAATTATGTATTTAATTTTGGCGTTGGTCTTGAGAGATTTGAGTACGGATTCGCATATCTTAGCCGTTACGGGACGCACAAGCTCCCTAAACCTCGGCAGGTCTATAGGAATCTGCACCGTAGAATCGCTCTCATAATCGACCTTAACGGTTTTGAATATCGGCAGCGCCGCCTTAGCCGTCTTGATTCGCTGATTAAGTATGAACTTTTGATAGGAGGTCATTTCCTCCTGCTTGCGGCTTTCCGCGGTAAGGTACGCCGAAACGGTCGCGTCGTAATCCTTGCCGCCGATATTTACGACTGGGTGATATTTGGTTATGTCGATCGCCTTTTCGAGATAAATAAGCTCCGCCGTCGAAATGCGAGACTCGCCGATATCGACGAGCAGCGCGGGCTGATTAATCTTGACGTTCTTGTTTATAACGCGCGCGTACAACGCCGCCGAGGTAGGCTCGGGTATCATTTTGGTTACGGCGACGCCCGCTTTTTCTAACAGGCGCTTAAGCTCGATTTTGTATCTGTCGTCCGCGCTGTACGGATAGGTCAGTA
>JAITNT010000070.1 GCA_031290295.1 Clostridiales bacterium | reverse complement strand
AATGCGCGCTCACTCGCCGCCCTCTGCGGGCGGCTCGATTCGCTTAATCGCATTCGGGCGGACTTCAACGGCATAGTCGAGCCGGGTGTGTAACGCAGCACGTTACTCGCGTGGTCATTCCGCTCGCTTACGCTCGCTGCGACAGGGGTTTGCGTTGTCCTTTTCTTCGGGGTCGCTCCGCAAAAATGCGATTTTGCTGCGCTCCGGTTTAGAGCCGACCAAACGTGAATCGGCGCTACGCTACGGCTAGCGCCTCGCTTGCTTAATCCGATTCAGTCAGACTTGAAAGAGGGGTCGCTCCGCAAAAATGCGATTTTGCTGCGCTCCGCTTTAATTGCATTACTCTGTTCTTCCGTACATAATACGAATAAAATAAGCAATGTCATGTTGAGCGCAGTCGAAACAAACTCTAGCGCCGCTTTCAACGCTCCGATACAATTCTCTTGCCCTCTTTATCCCCGCTATCGTCGCTTTAATCGAATATGCGGGTGAATATTATTCTGCCGGCGGAGGTTTGGAGGGCGGTAGTAACCGTTACCTCAACGTCGTGACCGATATACGCGCCGCCGTTCTCCACTACAATCATCGTGCCGTCTACCGAGTAGGCGACGCCCTGCTCGAAATCCTTCCCCTTTTTGACAATTTTGACGCTCATTTTTTCGCCGGGGAGGGCGATAGGCTTTATTGCGTTGGAGAGGTCGTTGATATTCAGCACGGCTACATTTTGCGCGGACGAAAGCTTATTCAGATTATAGTCGTTAGTAATGATTTTGGCGTTATACTCGGCCGCAAGCCTTAAAAGACGCGTTTCGGTGTCCGCCTTGTCGTCGCTCGCGACGTCTAACACGGTTACGGTGACGCCGTTTTCCTTTTGCAGGGCGGCGGCTATGTCAAGACCGCGTCTGCCGCGGTTCTTCTTCAAAATATCGTCGCAATCCGCGATGCGCCTAAGCTCGGACAACACAAAGCCCGGGATAATAAGCTCGCCGTCCAAAAAACCCGTGCGCACGATATCGAGCACCCTGCCGTCGATAAGCGCCGAGCTGTCGGGGATTTTTATATTAGCGCCCGCCGCGGAAGCATTAGTATCCGATTTTTTGATGTTGGTCGCTTGAAAAGCCTGCGCCATAATTTTTACGCCTATACGCAAGCCTACGAAGCCGAGTACAAGCACGAGTGCGACGCCGATAACTATAATCGCCGTGCCCGCGCTGCTTTCGGGGCTAATCATAGCGGAGCCGAGCCATGTAAGCAAAATTCCCGCCAGCGCGCCTATCGTCATGCCCAAAAGCCCCATAAGGATTTCCTTGGCGGAGTAATTCTTGAGCGCGCGCTCGAACAGTGCGGAAATAGCGAACAAAAGAAACAGCAAAGGCGGCGTAATAAATATGCCTATACAACCGAAGAACAAGGCGAAGCCTGCCTGTATGAGAATTTTGTAGACGCCGCCGATACCGCTCGCGAAGTCGTTAGTCAACACCGCGCTCGCAATCAGCCACCCCGTCGCCATCAAGAGCGGAATGAAGATAAACCGCCCGAACATTTTGGCGCTTTTGGTAACTTTTCTTTTTCGTTCATTTTTCGGCATCGGCTTCAGACTCCTCGTTTTTATATAAAAATATTACTTGCGGCGTCGCGCAATCCGCGCCCGTTAATTGCGCCGTGCGTTGCCTTCAAAAGCATTATACCATATATTATGTCACAGGTCAAATTCAAGCGCGCGCGAATCCGACACCGCCGCCGCCAGCAATTCCTTCAAAAGCGTGTGCCGCGCGGTCGTATTGCGGTTGTCGATTATGCGTTTGAGGTGACGCTTGGTGCCCGTTATGACCGCCATTTTTTTGGCGCGGGTTATCGCGGTGTACAAAAGGTTGCGCGTCATTATCATGTAGTTTTCATTGACCACGGTTATTATTACCACGTCGAATTCGCAGCCCTGACTCTTGTGTACGGTTATCGCGTAGGCGAGCGAAAGCTGCTCCGCCGACTCCGCGCCGTACGTTGCAAGACGTCCGTCCTCGAATCTGACGCTAAGCTCGACTCCGGGGTTAACCGCCTCTATGACGCCGATGTCGCCGTTAAAAACGCCCACGCCCTCGACGGTTTGCCCGAACTCGCCCGTGCGGAACCACGCCAAGCCGTAGTTATTAGAGGTTTGCATCACCTTGTCGCCCGTCCGAAAAACCGAATCCGGCATGATAAATTCACGCTTTTGACCGAAGGGCGGATTAAGCCGCGCCTGCAGCTCGCGGTTAAGGTTGTTTATTCCGACAAGTCCGTTTTTGACGGGCGACAGCACCTGAATACGGCCCGCGTCTATGCCGAGGAATTGAGGCAGACGGCGCGTGGCAAGCGTGATAATTTGGTCGCGCGCCGCTTCCTGCGAGTCCGCCTCCGCAAAGAAAAAGTCCGAGCCGGAGCCGTTGTCGAACTCCGGCATTTCGCCGTTGTTTATACGGTGCGCGTTGTCGATAAGCAGACCCTCGCTTTGGCGGTAGATATGCGTAAGCTGCGTAGCCTTAATCAGTCCCGACTGCAAAATGTCCGCCAGAATGTTGCCCGCGCTCACGCTCGGCAGCTGATCCTTGTCGCCCACAAGCACGAGCCGCGTTCCGCGCCTTAGCGCCCGGAGCAGGCTCCACGCAAGATAGACGTCCACCATAGAAACCTCGTCCACAATTACGAAGGTGTATTCAAGGTTATTAAGCTCGTTATAGCCGAAGCTTCTGTCGCCGCCCGCGCCGTACCCCAGCGCGCGGTGCACGGTCATTGCCTCGCGTCCGGTCGCCTCCGAAAGCCGCTTTGCGGCACGGCCCGTAGGCGCGGTGAGCAGAACGGAAACGCCGTATTTGCTAAGAATTGTCATCACGCAATTAATGATAGTCGTTTTGCCCGTGCCCGGACCGCCGGTGATTACAAGAACGCCGTCCGTAAGGCAGGAGCGTATCGCCTCGCGCTGTATCTCATGGAAGGATATTCCGCCCGACCGCTCGAAGTCCGCTATGTGCGCGTCTATGTCGCCCGCGATACTCTCCGCCTCGTCGCGCAGGGAGATAAGCTTGGCGGCAAGCTTTTTTTCGGTTACGAACAAGCGATAAAGCGCGACGAACTCCGTATCGTTTTTTTTGTAAAACTTAATAAGCCCCTCGAGCGCCAGCGCATCCAAAAATTCGGCGGTTATTCCGCCCTCCCTAAGACCGAGGAGTTCGGTCGCCGAGCCGATAAGGTCGGAGCGCGGAATACACGTGTGTCCGTTGCGGTCGGCGGCGACCTCCAAAGTATAGCGTACCCCCGCTCTCAAACGGAACGCGCTGTCCGTCGCGACGCCCATTGCGAGGGCGATTTTGTCCGCCCGCGCGAAGCCTACGCCGTCGATATCGTCTATGAGCTTGTAGGGATTATTAGCGATTACCGTTTGACAGGCGGCGCCGTACTTCAAATAAATTTTGTTTGAAAGCGCCGGCGAAATATTCAGCCTTTGCAAAAACATCATCGCCTGCTGCATTCCGCGTACGGCGGCAAAGGAATCGTAAATACCCTTTGCCTTATCCGCGGTGATGCCCTTGATTTCGCGCAGGCGCGTATAATCGTCCTCGATTATGTCGAAGGTTTTCGCCCCGAACCTGCTTACTATCGCCGCCGCCGTTACCGGACCTACGCCCTTGATAAGCCCGCTCGACAAAAACCTGATTATTCCGTCCGCCGTATCGGGCTTGGAAACGGTCACGTTTTGCGCCGTAAACTGCTCGCCATACTTGGCGTTTTTGGTATACGCGCCCTCGCACGACAAATGTTCACCCTCGGAAATCGGCGGAAAATAGCCCACGACGGTGACGGGCGCGCCCCCGCAGTCGATAACGGCTACGGTGTAACCGTTGTCCTCGTTGCGGTAGATTATATCCTCGACCGTGCCCGTAACCGTCATCGTTTGACGGCTCTTAACAGCTCGGCTATTTTGTCGGTACGCTCCCAGCTGAACGACGGATTACCGAAGTGTCCGTAGTTGGAGGTGGCGCGGTAAATAGGACGGCGGAGACCGAGCGCGTCTATAATAGCGCCGGGGCGCATATCGAAGACCGTGCGGACGGCTTCTAAAATTATGTCGTCGGAATATTCCGACGTTCCGTAGGTATCGATATACAGCGAAACGGGGTGCGCGCGCCCTATCGCGTATGACACCTCGAGCATCGCCCGTTCCGCAAGCCCCGCGGCTACCAGATTCTTACATACGTAGCGAGCCATGTAGCAGGCCGACCTGTCCACCTTGGAAGGGTCCTTGCCGGAAAACGCGCCGCCGCCGTGGGGGGCGTAGCCGCCGTAGGTATCGCAAATAATTTTTCTGCCGGTAAGCCCGCTGTCGCCCTGCGGGCCGCCGATAACGAAACGACCCGTCGGATTGATATAGATTTTAAGTCCGGAGCGGATATATTTCTGCGGAATGACCTCTCTTATCATTTTTTCGAGATCCTCGCGCAGGCGCGGCATTTCTGCGGCGTCGGAGTGCTGCGCCGAAACGACGACGGTATCGACATAAGCCGGAACGCCGTCCTCGTACGCAACGGTAACCTGCGCCTTGCCGTCGGGGCGCAAATACGGCAGGCTGCCCGACTTGCGTCTGTCGGCAAGCGCCCTCGTAAGCGCGTGCGCGAGGGTTATCGGCAGAGGCATAAGCTCCTCCGTCTCGCGGCAGGCGTAGCCGAACATCATGCCCTGGTCGCCCGCGCCTATACGGTCGTATTTGTCGCCCGAAAAATCCTCGGCGGAATCCACGCCGCGCGCGATATCGGGCGATTGCTCGTCTATAGAGGTAAGCACCGCGCACGACGCCGCGTCGAAGCCGAACCGCGCGTCGGTGTAACCGATATCGTTAATTACGCCGCGCACGATTTTGGGTATATCCACATAATTTTCCGTAGTAAGCTCGCCCATGACGAGCACAAGTCCAGTAGTCACCGCGACGTCGCACGCCACGCGCGCGTCGGGATCGGTTCTCAAAACCTCGTCTAATATTGCGTCGGACACCGCGTCGCAAATTTTATCGGGGTGTCCCTCCGTCACGCTCTCCGAGGTGAACAGCTTCAAAATCTTAGCTTGCTTTTCCATTTTGCTTCTCTCTTAATATTTTTTTAGGTGATTTGTATATATGATATCACAATACCCGCCAAAAAGCAAAACCTCGGTCCATGATTTTTTTATACCGACAAAACAAAAACCGACAAAACAAAAACCGCCCGGACGCGAATGCGCGCTCACTCCGCCGCTTTAGCGGCGGCTTCGTCTCGCTTTTTTTGCATTCGGGCGGACTTTTGCCGACCAAGCGTGAATCGGCGCTACGACAAGCCGCCCTCTACGGGCGGCTTGTCTTGCTTAATCCGATTCAGTCGGACTTTTGCCGCCCATACGCGAATGCGCGCTCGCTCCGCCGCCTTAGTGGCGGCTGCGTCTCGCTTTTTCGCATTCGGGCGGACTTCAACGGCATAGTCTATCCGGATGTGTACAGTAGCGCGTTACTCGCGTGGTCATTCCGCTCGCTTGCGCTCGCTAGCGGTACGGGTTATCATTGTTCTTCCGTACCCTCTACAATTAAAACCCTATCAATGCCCGTGCTACCTGTACCGAATACTAATAAAACAAAAACCATGTCAATGCTATCGCGCAGTCGAAACATCTCTTCACCGCTTGCTAAGACATTAACTCTATCCTTGTCATTGCGAGGAGCGTTAGCGACGTGGCAATCCAGTTTAACTTATCCTCTTATCCCCGTTCGCCGCCTACCAATCATTCTCTTGTCCTCTATCCCCGCTCCCCCCGCCGTTTCAGGAATGTGACAATAACATTTTATATCCGTAACCTTAATAGGCGATTAAATTGTTTGCCGAAATATACGCCGTATGGTACACTATGAAATATTCGGCGTGAAGAAAAGCCGTCTGCCTAAAAATTCCGCGTTTAGCTTCGCGGCAAGTCTATTAATTTATAAGGAGTTCTTTTCTGTGCTGAAATTATTCAAAAAGCTAAAGCCCTACGCGCTTTGGGTGACGCTGGCGATAGCTTTCATTCTCGGGCAATCTCTGCTCGAATTATGGCTCCCCGATATCATGAGCAAGGTCATCGGGTTAATCGGCGTGTCCGACGCCCAATCGCGTATGCTTACCTACGGGCTGCAAGCCGGCGGCGTCGCGCTGGGCGCGTTTGCCTGCGCGGTCGGGGTCGCGTTCCTTTCGGCGCGTATCGCGGCGGCGTTCGGGCGCGATTTGCGGCGGGACGTTTTTAATAAAATCGAGAGCTTTT
>JAITNT010000294.1 GCA_031290295.1 Clostridiales bacterium | reverse complement strand
GTAAGGAAAGAATTTGACCGCGCACCATTCGCGCGGTACCCGCCCAGTTAAAAACCGTCAATATCAGCATCAGCCAATAAATCCGATCCTTCGGGTCGACACCGAGGGCATCGAGAAGCGCGCTCGCGATAAGCAATATCGGGAGCGTAGGCAGACAGTTGAATACATCCACTACGCGCATAATGACGTTATCGACCCATTTGCCGAAATAGCCCGCAAGCCCCCCGAAGACGACGCCCACAAAGGTGGACAAAAACACTACCAAAAAGCCCAGCAAAAGCGATTTTTGCCCGCCGTACATAGTGCGCGTCAGCACGTCCATCGCTTCCTCGTCCGTTCCGAAAATGTGGCTTAGGCTCGGAGGCGCCGTGGTGTCAAATAGGTAAATCGTTTCGGAAACGGCGACTACCTCGTATGTTTCGCCGTCGGGTCCCGTGAATTCTATAATTCTTTCCACATAGGACAAGCGGCCGTTTTCGTTTACCTCGTCGACCTCGGTTTCGCCCCACGCGGTAAACAGCGGACCCAAAAAAGAAAAGGCGAATAAAAATACAATAATCGCAAGCCCTATCACGGACAGCTTCGAGCGGAAAAAGCGGTTAAGAACCAACCGCGAGGGCGACAGCCTTTTTACGCCGTCGGCAAGCGATTCGGTTTCGGGGTCGGGCTTCAAGCCGTCCGCAATTGCGCGCTCGCGAACCTCCGTCACGGAATCGGGCAGATATTCGTTCAGAAGCGCGGGAATCGCTTCCCGCATTTCTTCCCGCGTTTCTTCTACGTCCGCGGGCTTAACCGGCTTTTTTTTCGTATTTCTTTTGTCGCCCATATACGTGCCCTACCTTATCAGCTTCACGCGGGGATCTACCACCGCATACATAAGGTCTGCCAAAAGCGTACCCACCACCACCAAAACGGCGATAAACATATTATAGCCCATAATAAAAGGAACATCGCCCGCGACAAGCGCGCGGTACGCCTTTTGCCCGATGCCGGGGATCGCAAAAACCTCCTCGATTATCATCGCGCCGCCGAAAAGTCCGGGCAGCGTGCCCGCCATCATAGTTACAAGCGGAATCATGGTATTCCTGAAAGCGTGCTTATATACTACGGAACGCTCCGAAGCGCCCTTCGCGCGCGCCGTGCGTATATAGTCGGCGTTGAGCACCTCGAGCGTGCTCGTACGCGTATAGCGCATAAGCCCGCCTATAGATAAAATCGTCATAACGAGCATCGGCAGAACCAGATGATACAGCTGATTAAAAAACAACCCGAGCGGATTGCCGTCCCAATTAACCGTCGCGTCCGCAATTCCCTGAATGGGAAACCACCCCGTATCGACGGCAAAAACCTTGATTATAAGCGCAGACAGGAAAAAAGACGGCAGAGATATCCCGAGCATTGCCAGAACCGAGGTAGCATAGTCGAGCTTGCCGTATTGATTTACCGCCACGCGCGTGCCCAGCGGTATCGCGATTATGTACTCCAAAATCAAAGAAACCAACGCGAGCGCGAACGATACGAACATGTTGTCGGCTATTACCTGCGCTACGGGTTGCCCGTACAGAAAGCTTAGACCGAAATCGCCCGTAAGCGTTCCGCCGAGCCAACGGAAATAACCCGACAACACCCCCCAAAAGGAGTTGTCGAGGATACCGTACAGCTCCTTCATATGGTCGAGATCCTCCTGATCAAATCTACCCTGTTGCATCTGCGACTGAAACATATTATCGACATAGTCGGACGGCATCAGCCGAATCAGCGCATAGATAATTACCGACACACCGAACAGCACCAAGAGCGCCAAAAGTATTCGCTTGATTATATATCTAAACATCCGCCCGCGTTACCCTTACTTCACAAAATCGACGAGCCAAATTTTTGACAACGGGTCGGTATACCCGCGGCAATCGTCCTTAGGCAAAAGAGTCGAGGAATCGAGTACGGTTTTGTTATAGACTATAAGGTTGTTTCTCTGATAGGACGGAAACTCCACCGCAAGGTCGAGCACCTTATCGAGCGCCTGCTGATAGACGGGCTTGCGCTCGCTTTGCACAAGCGACGCTCTGCCCTTGTCGATAAGCACGCTTAATTCGTCAAGAATTTTAAGCTCCGTCGTCGAGCCGTACTCCTTGATGTACGGATAGCCCCACGCGAGCACGCTCGTCGCCTGCGAATCCTTGTGATAAACCTGATACATGTCGGGGTCAATCGTACTGCCCCACGCCGCCGCCCAGACGGCGAGATCGCCGTTGGTGAGCTTGCTCAACGCGTCAGGCTTAGAGTTAAGCGTAATTTTACAGCCGATTGAATTCAGCACCGCAGCCGCGTTCAAAAGCGTTTTGAACATCGGGTGGTCGGTATTATTACCCGCCACGGTAAATTCGTAGTTAAGCGTTTCGGCGCGCCCCGTCACGGGATTAGTCCTCGAATAAATTCCCTGACCGTTAAGCGCGAAGCCCTCGCCCTCTATGAGCTTCTTGATTTCATTTTTACCGGCCGCGGTGCCGCCCCAGTACTCGTAAGCCTGCTCGCTACGCACCGTCGAGGTATCGAACGCCGGGTCGTTGGCGTTAGGGTACGCCCAATTGACCTTAGACATAGGATAATAGATGAGCGACGCGGTATTGTTGGTGTAATACTCTAAGCAAAGCGACATATTCATCGCGTGCATAAACGCCCTGCGCACGTTAAGGCTCGTAACCTTCCCCGCGTTAATGCCGATATAGCCGTAGCCCAAATTCGGTATCTCGTAGGTGGCTAGCCTTATATCGGCGTTCGCGGCGTTAATAGTCGTAGCCTTGGCGCTTGGGTCGGAATAGTGTACCGCTCCGCTCTGCACCTCCTCGAACTTGCGGTTAGCGTCCACGACCTTGTAGGTGATATATTGAATTTTCGGAACGCCCATCAAAAACCCGTCGTTGCGCTCGAAATAAACCTGATTGTTATAATAGAATTCGGACAGCTTTGCCGTGCCGCCCTTCGCCTTATACGAGCCGGCGCCCACCGGCACAGCTACGCTCTTGATGTAGTTCATAAAGTCGATATCGCCCGTTTTAACTCCGAATTTTTTCAAAGCGGGATCCGCCGCCGCCGCTAATTCGGGCTTGGAATAATATTTCATCGGCGCTACGGAAAAACCGAAATTCCATATCGCCTTAGGGTCTACGCCGTTTATAACGATAGTCACCTTATCGTGCGCCTCGCCAAACGTAAGCTTTTCGGTGGCGCCCGTGCTTGTGCCGTCCGTATATTTGGTGAACTCGTTCACCTTGCCGTCGTAACGAAGCCCCGAAATGTCCTTTACAAGCAGCTCGCCCGCGTTTTCTTCGCGAACCTCGTCGTAATACGCCGCCTTTTCTACGGCGTTAAGCTCGGCGCGCAGCGTAGTTGCCGTCTGCCAAAACTGTACGATTTCCGCTATGCTGGTGCGCTGAGCGAGCGTAAGATCCTCGTAAGCCGACTTCCCGTCCGCCCCCGCCTTATCCTCAAACACCAGCTGCACGAGCGCCGACTGGCTTTTATCGGCGGGATTTTGAAAGCCGCCCCACTCGATCTCGTATTGCTTATTGCCGCCGACCGTTTTTTCGGTCAATTGAATGAAGCCCTCCATAACTAAGAAAATCTGCCACTGCTCCGTAATTGCCGGGTAATTAGGATAATCCTCTTTTTTTGACGCCGCCGCGGTCCAATCGGCGTTAAGCTCCTCCCTAAAAAGACGCTTTGCGCGCAGGATATCCGCTTGCGCGAGCGTTTTTCCCGCATCGCTGATATACTCGTTCCGAACATAAGAAAGTATGCCCTTAATTCTTGTGTCAACCTTCTGATCAAAGTACGTATCGAAGCCGTCCTGCTCTCCCTCCTCGAGCTTCTGCGAGCGGTATGCCTTCAAGCCCTTGATATTAACGGAATACAGCGTTGTAGAGCCGGTATACGACGGATCCAAATAAACATAGTAATTGAAAAGCACGTCCTTAATCGTAAGCGGAGACCCGTCGCTGAAATTGATGCCGTTTTTCAGTATAAAATCATAGGTGGTGTAATAACGCTCGTAATAATCTGCGGCAGGCTTAAAATTGTCCTTTGCCGCGTCGAGCTTTTCCTGCGCGGTGCGGTTATCGGTAACGCTCTGGCTGAAGTCCTTAACGATACACGCCTCCTCGTCGCCGTAAGAAAGATTGCCGTCCTTATCCGAGGAAAGCAACGACAACTGAGTCATACCCCCGATTGTGACGTCGTTGGCGTTCGTGGAGAAAAACGGATTAAATAATCCGTCCAGCACGTCGGTTGCGATTACAAAAACGTCGGGTCTGACGGGATCGTCCCCCTTGTCCTTGCATCCCAAGAGCGCCGAGCCGCATAAAATCAGACACAATGCGACGATAAACCCGCTTCTAAAAATCTTTGCCCTCTTTTTCATTTTTAATAAAACCTCCTAACCTGATATTTTTTCGTTTGTTTTCATTTCACGCACGCTTCGCCGTTTAAGGCGCAATAGCGGTCACGGCGTCGCCGAAACGATCACGCCGTTGAAGTCGCAGTCCAGAATTGTCGCCGCGTTTTCGCCCGCAAGCTGCCCCGTGTATAAATCAACGCCCGATGCGGTCACGACGACCGTAACGGAACAGCCCGTCGCCGTCAAACCGGTAAGCGCCGTTCCGCCGTCCGCATACCCCGCAAGCAGTCCGACAAAGAATTTCCCGCTTGCCGGGACTGCGTTGAGCGTAACCGTAACGGAACAACTTTCAAATGTTACGCCGCTTATTTTCGCGCCTTTGAGCGAGCCGAACAGCCCTAGGGTATCCGACGCCGCGACGTCTGCCGCCTCTAAGGTCTCAGTAAGCCGCGCGTTTTTGATTTTATGTCCGTTGCCGCGTATTTCAAACGCCGCTTCGGAAATAAATTTCCATTCGGATTGCGCCGCTCCGAAATCTAAATCCGCAAGTATGTTGACGTTTATGCTCGCGGCGGGATCGGCCTCTGTCAAGGCAACCGCCTTTAAGAAGTCGGAGGCGGTCGAAACGTTCCTGAACTGTGCGGCGCGTGCCGTAGAATACTCGCAGCCGTCGGTTTGCGCCCCGCCGTTCTGCCCGATAAAATCGCTTATGAATACGGGACTTGAATAGGACGCCTCGAGAAACAACTCCGCCGTACAGTCGACAAGCGCGACGTTTTTCACGCGCGTATTTGC
>JAITNT010000235.1 GCA_031290295.1 Clostridiales bacterium | reverse complement strand
ATACATATGGAAGAACCTTTACGACGCTAAAAGCCGTTTGTTAAAAATCGACCTCACGCTGTTCGAGCGCGAGCGCGGCGGGCTTTTTTGCAGGCGCGAGGAATCGCAGATACAGCGCGCGTACTCCGAGGAGGAAATAATACCGTTGTTGTCGGATTTCGGGAAGGTATCGGTTTTTTACGATAACTTCTCCGCCGTCAAGACGCCAAAAGCGCAAAGGATACATTTTGCGGCGGTGAAGGGACGCTGACGTCGAAAAACAGAACGGGGCAATGCCTAGGCGGCATTGACGGAGGTTTTATTGAATAAGAATAGACTTATGGGCAAATTAATAATGTTCGAGCAGGACGCCGACAGTTATTACGAAAAGGCTATAGCCGCGGCAGAGGACGAGAATTATCTTTCGGCGCTTCACTACGCAAGACGCGTCGCCGACGTTGATCAGTATTCCGACGACGCTTATATGCTGACCGCCGAGATTTACGCGGAAATGGGCTTGTTTCACCGAGCCGTTTCGCAGTACTTCAAAATACTTGCCCTTGACGAGGGCGCCGCCGACTGCTATATAGCTATAGGTCAAAATTATTATATGATGGGCGCTAATATTCCGGCGCTGAATTTTATTAAGCGCGGTATCGACTGCGCGTGCGATTCGGAATACCTTATTCAGGCGCGCGCCATGCTCGACGAAATAAGCGAGGGTCCGCGTTTCAGGCTTGTAAGCGCGGAGCAAAACCACGAATTCCTGCTGTCCATGGCGAAGTCGCTTATGGCGGACAACGATTTTGAAAGCGCGGGACGGCTTCTGAATTTTGTACCCGAGGACTCCGGAAATTACTGCGAGGCGGTCTTGCAGTCGGCGATTTGCAGCCGCTATAACAAGGATTACGAGCGTTCTAAGGAGCTTACCCTCAAGGCGCTGGAGACGGAGCCGGGCAACGTCATCGCGCGCTGTAATTACGCGGGACTGCTTTTGGACGCGGGCGACGCCGCTAACGGCGAGGCCGAGCTGGACGCGTTAGAGAGCGATACGGGCTGCGGCGCAAGCGAGCTTTATTGCATTGCGATAACAATGCTCGACGCGGAGCGCGAGAATACGGCGGCGCGGTTTTTTGAAAAATTCCTTGCCCTCGAGCCGTATTCGGAAAACGTGCTTATGCTGCTCGGGCAGGTTTATTATAACCTCGGCGATTTGGACGCCGCGCAGAATTGTATGCTTACGGTATTGAGCATCGACCCGGAAAGCATCGTCGCCAGATACTATAATAAGTACTTCCAGTCCGCCCGCAAGCGGCGCAAGCCTAAGCTCAGGTATTCCAGACAGATACCGTCCGCCGCGGCAAATAAGCTGCTTGCGGAGCTTTGGAAAACGGGACGCATGTCCGACGACGCGCTTACGGCGTATATCGATGAAAAAAGGGACTTCTTCGACACCGTGCTTTGGATGTATAAAATCAACAGGCTCGCGCTTGCCGAATTAGTAAGCTTACGCCTCGCGGTGCTGCCCGACAGACAGGTATCGGCGTTTTTAAGGCTGTGCCTTGCGGACACGGGGATTTCCAACATGGTCAAAAAATCCATACTTACGGCTATTTTGAAAAGCGCGCCGCCCAACCGGCTCGCGCTCGTCGTAGACGACGATATACGCTTCCTGTCCTCCGGCACGCCCAAAATTCTTGCCGACGCGGATTATGTTATCAAAAGCGCGTACTGCTCGGTTTTTGCGGCGACGGCCTTTATCGCGGGCGGCTTCGAGAGGAAGCTGAACGCTATGCTCAAGCGGTTTTTCAAGGAGTTCTCGGGGCTGCTGTATAGGTTCGATTCCGCGCCCGAGCTTGCGTGCGTGTTTGCCTACCGCCTGGGAGGCTCGTATTTTTCGGACAAAATCACCGAGCTTGCGGGTATCTTTAACGCGGACGAAAAGCTGCTTAAATATTATTTGGAGCTTACGGGCGTCGACGTGAACGCGCTTTTTAAGACGGAATGAAACTTCGGCAAGAGGGGAAGAATATGATAGACTTTGACAAAAGCTTTGCGGCGTATCTGAAGAAATGGTACGCCGAGAACGCGGACAAGCTTACGCCGGACGAAATGGAGGAGCGTATAAACTCCGTTTACGAGGCATGGGCGGATACCCGCGACGCTAAGCTCGGGGTCGTTCCGCGCGAATATTTCGCGGCGATAAAGGACGGGGCGCGGCTTGTCGCGCTGTTGTTTGAATACACCGCGGGCAAACTGCCGCCGCCTAATATTCTGCTCGACCGCATTGCGGAGGCGCCGGGCGCGGAGAACGCTTTACATAATGCGTTGCTTGACCCTAAGCTCGAGACCTCGGACAAGATGCTTGCCGTCAACCTGCTCGGCGAACGCGGCTCGGAGGCGGAGTATAGGCTGTACGCCGATTGGATTTTTGACCCGAAAATCGATACGGAGCTGAGAGAGCTTGCCGCGGAGATATTAGCCGAGCATGCCGACGCCGTAGCGGAGTACATGATTGCAAGGCTAGGCGGCGCGGATTATGAGGCAAAGGATTGGGCAAGCTGCGTTCTCGTCAATTATCCGTCGGATAACAGAGTGTACGCGCTTCTTATGGAAATGTTCCTTACCGGCGAGAACCGACAGCTGTACGCCGTTTATCTCGGTCGCTACGGCGACGAGAGAGCCGTCCCGCAGCTGTGCGAAGCCGCGAAAACCTGCGATTACGTTACGTATTCGGAGATAATGAACGCGCTAGAGCGGCTGGGTTCGGACGCGGAGATAAAGCGCGATTTTAGCCGCGACGTTAATTACCGCAAGCTTAAAGGGCGAGGGCAAGAGGGTTAAGAAAATGATTGGTAAGCGGCGCTAGAGTTTGTTTCGACTGCGCGATAGCATTGACATGGATAGAGTGAAATGTATATGGTGCGGGTAGACAATCTGCGGTTGTCATTGGAACGCGAAACCCCCAGCGGAG
>JAITNT010000176.1 GCA_031290295.1 Clostridiales bacterium | reverse complement strand
GATTCGGCGGCACGGCCTTCCGCCTTAACGCCGGAGAGGACCTTTTCAAAAGTTTCGGAACATTCCTTTTTTCCGGCGGCCTCAAAGGGAACGTAGTCCAGGCCGTGGTCGGAAGCCCTGCAGCCCAGGCTGTCAAAGAAAGCTATCCGGGAACGCAGAGCGTCAAGGAGTTCATCCAGGGTTGATATCTTTTTGCCTGCCGCCTGCCCCAGTTTGGCAATATAATCGGCAAAGCCTTCCTTGTCGATGTTGAGGGCTTTGTCGGGCCTGAAGGAAGGTAGCACCCTGGTTTCCGTTCCCCCGGCGGCCTTTTTATGCCATTCAAGGCTGTCGGCGGGGTCGTCTGTGGTACCCACGGCATGAACTTTGAATTTTTTGAAAATGCCGTAGACGGAAAAATCGGGATCATTTTTGAGCGTATCATTGGCGGCCTTCCAGATTGCCGGGGCGCTTTCCTTGTTCAGGGGCTCGTGAATATCAAAGTAACGCTGGAGTTCCAGGTGGGTCCAGTGGTAGAGGGGGTTCCCCAGAAGGCGGGGCATGGTATCGGCCCAGGCGAGAAAACGGTCATAAGGGTCGGCGCCGGTTCCGGTGATGAGGCTTTCGTCCACGCCGTTGGCCCTGAGAACCCGCCACTTGTAATGGTCGCCGTAATTGCCTTCGCCGAGCCATACCTGGGCCAGGTTGTCGAAGCGGCGGTTGTCCGCAATCTCCTTTGGCGGCAGGTGGCAGTGGTAGTCAAAAATGGGCTCCCCCGCCGCAGCTTCGTGAAAAAGCCGCCGGGCAGTTCTGTTGGAGAGAAGAAAGTCCTTGTTCATAAATTGTTTCATGGCGCGCTCCTTTTACGCTGGTTATACAGGTTTTTTTTCCGTATCCTTATTCTTGCCTAAAAAGATTTTTCCGGCAACGGCGGCTATAGTCTGTTGGAACATGATGCCAAGTACGCAGGGCAGGGCGGCGGGGGCCGGAAAAAATTCTATGCCCAATGTCATGGCGGCGCTGGTGTTGTGGAGGCCCACGGCGAAAAAGAGGGAAACCTGCCTGTCTTTATCGAGCCGCCCCAGTACGCCGGACAGCTTCCCCGCGGCGAAACCAAGAACCGAAAGGACGATGCTGACGGCCCCCACAATCCAAAGTCGCGGGCTCCCGATGTGTACCTGGGGAGCCACCGCCGCCGCGTTGGCCGCCACAACGGTTATCATACATAGTTTCCCCAGGGGGGTAAGGTAGGGGCCCGCGGCGCGGGGAACTGCCCCTTTGCTGAATTCGTTCATGGCCACGCCAATTATGGTAGGGATCACCACCATAAACATACGGGAAAGGGCCATGCCGCTCATGTCCAGGGCTATTTTTGTCCCCAGGAGCAGGCGCACGGTGCCTGGCACCGCCAGGGGGGCGATCACGGTGTCAATAAGGATGAGGGCCAGCGCCAGGGCCGGATCGCCGTGGAAGATCGAGGACCAGATAAAGCCCGACACCGCGGTGGGGGCGGCATAAATAAGTACGAAACCCGATATAGTGTCCGCGTCTTTTCCAAAGATGAGGGTTGAGAAAAGAAGCACCCCTACCGGCATGATGACACGGGAAACAATGAAGAAAAAAATGATAGGCAGCGGCCGGCTTACCGCCTTTCCAAGATCCCGTACCGTCAGCTTGATAGCGCCCGAAAAAGATTTGAAGGTATAAAAACCGAATTTCATCGGCACTAACGCCAGTATAACACCTATAATGACGGTAACGACAATAAAAGACAATTTTATTATCGCTCTACGCTTTTGCATCCTTAGCCTCCTAACAGCAATAATTCATTATATAATATTTTCCGCGTTTCAGTCAAATAAATTTGACCGAAATAATCAAGTATTATTAATTAAAGTAACCCCGCGACCGAATAAAGTCAAGCTTTATTCGCGGCGGCGCCGAAATCCGCCGTCCCGAACCCGTCCGACGCTTCGAGCGCGGCGACCGCAATCGCGCATTCGGTACGCGTTTTTTGCAGCTCGCAAAGATAATCTACGGGCGCGTCCAACCGCCCGTTAAGGTTGTAGGCGTTAGCCGCGCAGCCGCCGGAGCAATAATATTTTGCCCAGCATTTTTTGCAGCCGTCCTTAGAAGAAACCGTATTTGCCGAAAACCTCTCCGGTATACCGTTAGGCCGCAATCCGTCGAAAACGTTTCCCATTCCGAACTCCGCGCGTCCTATGAACTGATGACAGGGGAATATCCCGCCGTCCGGCGAAACCGCGACGTACTCCGCGCCCGCCCCGCAGCCGAGCAGTCTTTTTTTTTCGCAGGGACCTCCCGACAAATCCATCATAAAGTGGAAGAACGAAAACTTGTCCCTGCCGAGCGCCGATCTGCGCTTGTAGTATTCCTCGGCAAGCCTTAGATATTCGCCTTTCAACTTATCCACATTGCTCATTCCGAGCGCGTACGGGGACGCGGCGGGCAGTACGGCAGGCTCTATAGAAACCTTATCGAAGCCGCAATCGTTAAGAAAAAGCACGTCGGAACAAAAATCAAGATTCTCCGCGGTATACGTACCCCGAACGTAGTAATCCTTATCGCCGCGCGCCGCGCGGAATTTGAGCGCGTTTTCCTTAGCGCGGGCGAACGAACCCCTGCCGCCCGCAAAGCGCCGCATAGAATCGTGCACCTCGCTTCTTCCGTCGATGCTGAGCACAACGTTGGACATTTCGCGGTTAAGAAAGTCTATGCTCCCCTCGTCCATAACGGTGGCGTTAGTGGTAAGCGTGAAACGTATGCGCTTGCCGAACGCGCCCTCGCACGCTCTCGCGTACGCAACCGTTTGCTTGACCGTCTCAAAATTAAGCATCGGCTCGCCGCCGAAAAAATCGACCTCGAGGTTGCGCCGCGTACCGCTTGACGCAAGCAGCATATCTATAGCCGCCTTTGCCGTATCCAAGCTCATCGATCCGCGCTTGCCGCCGTAGGCGCCGCCGTCCGCAAAGCAATATTTGCACCGCAAATTGCAATCGTGCGTAACGTTAAGGCACATCGCCTTAACGACGCCGTCCGCGAGCCTTACGGAATCGGGAATTTCCGGTGAAAAAATTACGCCCTCGGCTATAAGCCCGTCTATTTCCGCTTCCGCCTCCGCGCGTTCTTCGCCTGAGAAGGTCGAAAGCTCGCCGAGTGCGCCGGGAACGCCGTTGCGCAGCATAAGCAGTAAATATGTAAGCCTGTCCGTTGTAATCACGCTTCCGCTCGGAACGTCAAGACAAAAAAAACTACCGAGCATTTCAAACAAATGAACCATGCCGCTTCCCTTTTTCGGGTCGAAAAAATTACTTATTGCCGGACGCTTCCTTGCGGTTAACGCGCTTGGACTCGCAGGGCTGATTAGCGACGGTACAGCTTGTCTTACATGCCGACTGACAGCTGGCCTGACATTCTCCGCAGCCCGTATGCTCCGAACGGTCGATAGCCGCTCTTGCGATAACTCTAATATGCTTCATAAATTCCTCCGAATTTTTTTCTTTTTTTTATTATACATAAAATCGCGCCAAACAACAAGCAAAAAACTCACACCCTCTCCGTCCGCAGGATAATTCATATTATTCACCGGAGCGGGGGGGGGGAATAGGGCAAGAAAATGATTGGTAAGCGGCGAAGCGATGTTTCGACTGCGCGATAGCATTGACATTGATAGGGTTTTATTCGTATTCGGTGCGGGTGGTACGGGCTTGGGTTTGTAATTGCGAGGCGCTGAAAGCGCCGTGGCAATCTAGAAACCGCCTGCTGTATACGGTAATTCGTAATGAGAAAAGAGGATAAAATTAAACTGGATTCCTACGGCGCTAACGCGCCTCGCTAATGACGGATAAGGGCTTGATTGTATATTGGGCGATGAAAGACGCGAAGAGATGTTTCGACTGCGCGATAGCATTGACATGGATAGGGTTTTATTCGTATTCGGTGCGTGAGCAAGTAGAATAACTTTCAACCGTACACAATGCAATTAAAGACGGAGCGCTAGCTATATCGCACTTTTGCGGCGCGCCCCATATTTTTTCTGACCGAATTACGGCCTTCCGCGCTTTTTGCGGGGTCCATAGACCCGCGAAGGCGCCCGCCGCGTTTGGTCGGTTCTCTTGCGCGCATTCGCGTCCGAGCGGCTTAGCGGCGAAGAGAGGTTACTTGTCCTCTTTTATTGCCGCCTTACTGCCCGTTCTTGTAATAAACTACCGCTCGCTTGCATAAAAATTATTAATTGAGAAATCCGGAGGAAATTACATTTATGAGCTTCTTAGAAAAAATCGGCGGGCGCAAAAGCGCGCGGCAGCAAACGACGCCGGACGACGCCAAAAAATCCGCCGCCCTCGAGGTAGTCAAGGCGCTCGCGATAGCTATCGCGTCAACGCTTGTGCTGATACTGATTTTCGCGCTGATTATCTGCCTGGCGGGCATACCCGACGGCGCGATTATGCCCATAAATCAGGGTATAAAAATCGTGTCGCTGCTACTGGCGTCCCTATTGTCGTTTAAGGTAAAAAAAGGCGGCTGGAAAAAAGGCATGCTGCTCGGCGTAATATACGTAGCGGCGGCATTTATAATCTTTTCGCTTATAGACGGCGCGTTTGAATTCAAGTGGTCGCTCGCGATAGATATCCTCCTAGGCACAGTAGTGGGAATAATCTGCGGAATTATCGCGGTAAATATCAGAAAGTAGTCTTTCCGTCAAAACATACAAAGGGTTGTTCCGTATTCAAGCTTGAATTTACGGAACAACCTTTTTGCGTTTGCTAATGTTTATAAAAATTATTTCTTCTTGCCGTAATTACCGCGGGGCTTCTTAACCTCCTCAGTAACCGTATCCGCGCTCTCGGAAACAGGCTCGGCGGGCGTCTCCGCAACGGGTTCCGCGGCTTCTACGGGAGTTTCCGCAGGCTCGGCGGCGACGGGCGTGTCGAACACCTCCCCGACGGGAGTTTCGGCGGTTGCAATCGCCGTACCGGCGGCGGACTCGGGCTTGAACGTAGATTCGATAACGCTGTGAAGCGCGTTGATATCGAAGGTCATTGTAGACTTAGCGCCCTCCTCGCCGGTTTCGATAATCATAACCTTGCCGGAAGCGATCGTTTTGAGATCGACGACCTTACCGACAATGCCGCCGATAGTCTTAACCGTATCGCCGATGTGAATATTAGACATGGTTTCTTCATATTTCTTCTGTTGCTTGCGCTTGGTGAACATAGGCAGAACGATTACCGCTATAAGCAAAACGCCCAAAAGCACCCACATAATCCATTGATTATTAGCCTCTCCCTCCGCCGCCGGCGTGCAACCCGTCAAAAAACTGAATAACGTACCAAAAATCATTTGATTCTCCTAAAATTTCATTTCCTCTATAATACTATAATTGCCAAAATAATACAAGCTAAAAAACCTCGTAATTGAAGATATTATGTCACTTTTCTGTAACAACCGCCCCATTCGGGGCGGTCTTGGTTCAATTAGTTATTCTACTCTCCTTGCTCGTATTTTTAAGTATGACCTTGTGTGTATTCAATATCACTTATTCTCTTAATAGCGCAATCGGTCATATGTTGTTGCTGTCAATTTGGAAATAAATACTCCCTTGATATACCCCGCGTCAAGCAGATAGTAATTACTCGTTCCGTCGGTAAAGGAATCTAAAACCTTCGGTACGTTTCCCGTTTCGGGCGCGACCGCCTCCATTTGCGTCAGCGGCGACGCGCCGGGTGGAACGGTGTTCCCGTCGTTTGTCGGGTCGCCGCCCGCGCATCCGCTCATGGCCGTTGCCGACGCGACGAGCAGGCACAGGGTCAGGGTGATAAGCTTCTTTTTCATGTGTTTTTCCTCCGAAAATATAGATGTTTTTACTCGGCGCGGCTTAGATTGCGCCGTTAAATCCTATCGACCGCCTGCGCGGCGATTTCTTATAGCCGTTTACGCTATTGCGTATATCCGGCTTGCATAGGTACTCCAACCGCTTGCCGCCTTGTACGCCGCCACGCTTCCGCTAGGTACGTATATCGGCGTTGTGCTAGGCACACCGGAAAACGCACCACTCCCCAAACTAGGCGGGGTTGCCGCATGTATCGTTATGCTCGTTAAGCCGCTGCAATTGTAGAACGCATAATCCCCGATACTCGTTACCCCGCTCGGTATAGTCAACGCTCCCGTTAAGCCGCTGCAACCTCTGAACGCATAATCCCCGATACTCGTTACCCCGCTCGGTATAGTCAACGCTCCCGTTAAGCCGCT
>JAITNT010000170.1 GCA_031290295.1 Clostridiales bacterium | reverse complement strand
ATCTATATGATTTTCTGATTTTCCACTTGCCCTAAGGAATAAAACCCGATAAACGCGTAATACTAGTCCTATAAATTTATCGGGAGCGCGTTTGTTATGAAGAAAATTTTGACCGCAGTTTTGACGGGAGTTACAATTATTATCGGGCTTGCCGCTTGCGCGCAGGGAGGCGGAGTCGCCGCGCCCGCGTCCGCGACGGCGGTTGCTTACGGCAGGGTGCACGGGGCGGGGTCTCTCGGCAGAGTACAAATAACCGCAAATAAAGACGGCGCGGTGTCCGCGGCGGAAATCGACGAAACGTTTTTTCCCGTGACTAACGGCTGGACGCAATACGGCGCCGGCGTCTACGGCGCGGACGGTTTTGAGAATTACTATACCTACGGCGCGGAGGAATCGCCTATAACTACCGCTTACGCTAAATACATTAAGGTAGGCGACAAAACCTTCGAGGCGACGGGTACCGCGGCAACGCCGGTTTATAAGGAAACGGGCGGCAACGTCTACGACCTTGAAAAGCTCCTGCAGTCGGGAGATTTTGAAATTTGCGAATGGTACTACAAGGCGGTAACGACGGGCAAGGCGCAAATTCTTAAAAAATACGGCGATACGCTTGCAAAGGACGTCGACGCAAAGCATTCCTCGGTAACCTTTAACAAAAAAAGCGCAAGCTCGGCCTATTGGGCGGCGTCGGACAACGCAATCGGGTGGAAAGGCAACATAGCGGAGCTAGAGGATTACATTCGCAATAACGGCGTAAATTACGGCTACGACAGCTTTAGCCGCGCCGAAGACGGGAACTATTGGGTAATTGGCGACACCGCCACGGGTGCTACCCTTACCGATATGGGGGATTACATGCTGCTCGCGAAAAAAGCCTATAATCTGGCGCAGGCGCAGTACGCTGCATTCAAATAATAGTATTGCCGTGAAAAAACATCACGGAGCGAACGCATTTTAATGCGTTCGCCCTTGTAAAAAATCCACAGCTAAAACATTGAGATTCTTCTCCGATTGCTGTATAATAATATTAATCGGTATAGTTTTGGAGAAGAAAATGAAAAAAAGATTTTTGCCCGCCGTACTTGCCGCCGCGCTCGCGCTGTCGTCGTTGATTGCGGCATGTTCGCCGTCGAAGCCCGCCGCGCCCGCGCCCGCGACGGCGGTCGCTTACGGCCGGGTGCACGGGGCGGGGTATATCGGCAGAGTACAAATAACCGCAAATAAAAACGGCGCGGTGTCCGCGGCGGAAATCGACGAAACGTTTTTTCCCGTTCTTAACGGCTGGACGGCGTATACCGCGGGCGTTTACGGCGCGGACGGATTTGAGGATTACTACGCCTACGGCGCGGAGGAAGCGCCGATAACTACCGCTTACGCTAAATACATAAGGATAGACGAAAGAACCTTCGAGGCGGCGGGTACCGCGGCAACGCCGGTTTATAGGGAAACGAGCGGCAACGTCTACGACCTTGAAAAGCTTCTGCAGTCGGGGGACGACGGAATTTGCGGGTGGTACTACGATGCGGTAACGACGGGCAAGGCGCAAATTCTTAAAAAAGACGGCGAAATTTTGGTTGCGGACACGCCTGCAAAGCATTCCTCGGTAACCTTCAATAAGCGCGGCGCGGATTCGGCATATTGGCAGGCGGGCGGCGCGGGGCTGGGGTGGAAGGCTAACATTGCGGCGTTGGAGGACTATATTATCGCGTACGGAATGAATTACGCCTACGACAGCTTTTCCAAATCCGAAGAGAGCGGGTATACAAGCTATTGGGAAATTAACGACGCGCTCACGGGCGCTACGCTAAGCGACATGGGCGACTATTTGTTGTTGGCCATAAAAGCCTACGATTTGGCGCGCGCACAACAGTAGCGGCGTTCTAATAGACGGGTCGGTTTTGTATGGGGTGCGGGTGGCACGGGCATGGAGAGCGGGCAAGTAATTGTCTTAGCAAGGAAACCGCCGATTAAGCTGCGGCTGCGAAGCGGGGGAAAAGAGGATAAAATTAAACCGGATTGCCACACATCGGCTTCGCCTCGTTCGCAATGACGGATAGAGGGCTGATTGAATAATTAGCAAGCGGAAAGAGATGTTTCGACTGCGCGCTAGCATTGACATTGATAAGGTTTTTAATGGTATTGTGTACGGAAGAACAGTGACAATACAATTAAAGAGGAGCGCTAGCAAAATCGCATTTTTGCGTAGCGACCCCTCTTTAAGTCCGACTGAATGCGATAAAGCGAGTTGAACGGCCGTAAGACCTGCGAACGAGCGCGCATTCACGCTTGGTCGGCTAACTTCGCGCGCACTCGCGTTCGGTCGGTTTCCTTGCGCACATTCACCGTTTGGTCGGTATCTACATAAACCGAAAGCTTTCGCAGTTTTATGCCGGTATAATCCCTATATGGAAGTGTACATAGAATATGTAATTATTGATAATATCGCGATCGATTTTTTGATCGCTATGTTTACGCTTAAAACCTTGAGGCTTCGCGTGCGGTATATTCGCGTAATTCTGTCCGCGCTTGTCGGAACGGGCTTTGCGGCGGTCATGCCGTACATACATATTAACTCCTATATATTGCTTGCCGTTAAGGTGGTTATCGCGGCAATACTTGTCGGTATTCTTTACCCGTACAAAACCGTCAAAAGATTTTTTGCCGCGTATCTCGTTTTCTTCGGGTACACCTTTTTGACGGGCGGCGCGTGTATAGGGCTTATCTATCTTATGACGGGCGACACGGCGGCGGCTCTTTCGCTTACCTATCAAGCTCCCGTAAGCGCAGGCGCGGTACTGCTGCTCGGCGCGGCGGCGGCATGGGTAATCTATAAGGCGGTTTGTTATGTTGACCGCGAGCGGGTTATTATGCCGTTTATGCGCCGCTTTACGCTCGCGGTGGGGACGCGCGAGGCGAGCCTAAACGGACTTATAGACAGCGGCAACGGTTTGTTCGACCCCAAAACCGCCTTGCCCGTTATAGTCGTTAAGGCGCGCGCCCTGGCGGGGGTTTTTCCGGAGAGCTTTTTCGAGCGGTACCTTTTAACGCGTTCGTTAAAGGGCTTGCCGGACGGACACCTTATGCAGTTCTCCACGCTGTCCGACACAAAAGAAAGCATGCCCGTTTTTCGCCCTTCAAAAATTGTGATATATTCCGGGGACAACCCGAATATTATATACGATGTAATGATAGGGGTCAGCTTTTCGGATTTTAAGCACGATAACGTGGACGCGATACTGCATCCGTCGTTGATAAATATTTAAGATACGCAGGACGGAAAATTTTAGGCATCGGATTTAGGCGGAAATACTCATGGACATCAAAGGAATTGTAATCGGATTTTTGAGAGGGCTGCTTGACATAACCGATCTTAACGAGTCGGTGCTTCACTACATATACGGCAGTGAAAGCCTGCCTACGCCGTTAAAGCCCGACGAGGAGGCGGAGGCGCTCGCCGCGCTCGAGGCGGGGGATCAAAGAATCAAAGCGAAGCTTATCGAACGTAATTTGCGTTTGGTAGTGTATATTGCGCGGAAGTTTGAAAATACCGGCGTAGAGGTGGAGGACCTGATTTCGGTGGGGACTATCGGGCTTATTAAGGCCGTAAATTCCTTTGACGTAAGCAAAAAAATCAAGCTCGCTACCTATGCTTCGCGTTGTATCGAGAATGAAATTCTTATGCACCTGCGCCGCGTAGTGCGTCAAAAGGGCGAGGTTTCCTTCGACGAACCGCTTAATGTGGACTGGGAAGGGAACGAGCTGTTGCTTTCGGATATACTCGGCACCGAGCCGGACCTTGTTTATCGGGGTATAGAAACCTCGGTGGAGAACGAGCTTTTATGGAAGGCGCTCAACAGCCTTTCTACGCGCGAGCAGCAAATTATGCAATTGCGCTTCGGACTGCGCGGGCGCGACGAAAAGACTCAAAAGGAAGTCGCCGACATGCTCGGCATATCGCAGTCCTATATCTCTAGGCTGGAAAAGAAAATTATAGTAAGGCTAAAAAAAGAAATAGCGTCGAAGTAGCGGATAAAAGGTTTTTTGACCTTAATCTAATATGCCGAGCAAATCGTCCGTGCTGACGTCGAAGAATTTTGCGATATCTATCAGCATATAAAGGTCGGGAATATTTTTTCCGATTTCCCACATAGAAACGGTAGATTTCGATACGTTAAACCTTTGCGCGAATTTCCGTTGGCTTAAGCCCTTTTCTTTACGCAATTCAATTAATCTTTCCGCGAATTTGAGACTACGCACAGAATACCTCATTATAAAAGCAACTATAAAAACATTAACGTAAATTCAGGAAAAATGCTTTACTGCCCATTTAGAATGGGCTATAATAAATATATTATGGATAAATTAAGAGAATTATTAGAAAGCTTGAGAATTGCGGAGATTAAATACCTTGCCGAAAGACTGGGCGTATATTGCGTCGAGAGTTACGCAAGAGCCGAGCTTTTGAATATGATTACCGAACAACTGGCGGCAAAGGCGATTGAGAGCGTAAAGCATATTCTTGAATAGAGTTGTCGCGAAACCGATTTATCGTCACATTGTCTTTGACATAGCCTTTATAGCGTTTTTTTCCAGACGGGACACCTGCGCTTGCGATATCCCTATTTCGTCGGAAACCTCGATTTGAGTTTTGCCCTCGAAGTATCTCAGGTATAATATTTCACGCTCGCGGTCGTTGAGCTTGCGAATGGATTCGCGCAAAGCGACCTCCTCTATCCAAACCTCGTCGCGGTTTTTCACGTCGCTGATTTGATCCATAAGCATAGCGGTGTCGCCGCCGTCGTGATAGATGGGGTCGAACAGCGAAACGGGGTCGCTGATTGCGTCCAAAGCGTTGACTACCTCGGACAGCGGCAGGTTGACGGCGGCGGCTATTTCCTCTAAGGTAGGCTCGTTCTGTGAATTAATCTCCAGCTGCTCGCGCGCCTGCAAGGCTCTGTATGCCGTATCGCGCAGACTGCGGGACACCCGTATGCTGTTATTGTCGCGCAAAAATCTGCGTATTTCTCCGATAATCATCGGCACGGCGTAGGTTGAGAACCTTACGTTAAGGGCGATGTTAAAATTATCTATCGCCTTAATCAGCCCTACGCAGCCCACCTGAAAAATATCGTCTATATTCTCTCTGCGCGACATAAAGCGTTGCACCACCGAGAGCACGAGCCGCATATTGGCGATAACAAATTCCTGCCGCGCGTCCTCGTCGCCAGCCTTTATCTTGAGAAGCAGCTCGCGCTGCTGTACCGCCGTGAGCTTAGGCAGCGTCGCCGTATTAATGCCGCAAATAACAACCTTGTTCGCCATCAGTTCACCTCGTCCTATGTGATATCTGTTATTGTCGGCGATTTTGCGCGCTTTTATTCATCGTGCGGGAACATTTTGCGCCGTCCCCGCATAGATATGTGGATAGAGCTTCGCAACAACTCTAATGCGCGGCGCTTAATCGGCGTTTCAAATATGACGGGAGACAAATATGGACATTCAGTTATCCTTTCAGGAGCTTAAATGCAAGGACGTGGTAAATGTTGTAGACGGAAAGAAGCTCGGCAGGATTATAGACGTCGTGTTCGACATAAAAGGGCGCGTAGAAGGAATGGTAACGCCCGGCTTCCGAAAAATGCTTTTTATGAAAGCCTCCGACGATATCTTTATTCCGTGGTGCGACATCAAGAAAATCGGCGACGACGTAATTTTGGTGGAGCTGAAAACGCACCGGCTTGTGAATGAAGAAAAGCATGAAAGAAAAGAGCAATACTACGACTGGACGCCGCCGTAGAAATTATTAACCGACCAAGCGTGAATGCGTGCTCGCTCCGCCTGCGGCTACGTCTCGCTTTTTCGCATTCAATCGGAGGACTATAAGAGGGGTCGCTACGCAAAAATGCGCTATAGCCAGCGTTCCTCTTTAATTGCATTGTCATTGCTTACCCGTACAAAATACAAACCAAACAAAATCCATGCTTTCAGCTCCTCGCAACGACACGAATTTACGCCGCTTATTAAAAAAAAGGCTGTCCCGCGTTTATGTGAAACAGCCCCGGATAATTATTTTTTGCTTTCGTCGATAAAGTTCTTAAAGCTGTCCAAGTCCTTGAATTGCTTGTATACCGCCGCAAAGCGGATGTACGCCACGTCGTCAAGCGTTTTCAAACGCTCCATAACCATTTCGCCTATACTGCCGGAGGGAACCTCCTGCACCAGCGAATTATTAATCGTGCGTTCGATATCGGCGACAAGCGCGTCGATTTTGAACATCGGCACGGGACGCTTTTCGCAAGCCTTTACAAGACCGAGCTTGATTTTGGCGGGGTTAAACGGTTGGCGGTTGCCGCCGTTCTTGATTACCATAATCGGGGTGCTTTCTATCGTTTCATAGGTTGTGAAGCGTCTGCCGCACTCAAGGCATTCGCGGCGGCGGCGTATAGAATTACTTTCCTCGTTTGCGCGGGAATCGATAACCTTGCTTTCGGTATTTCCGCAATAAATACATTTCATAGGCGACACCTCGTTTATATATTATATTATAACCGATTAATTTTTTTTTGTAAAGCACAATAACTTGTTTTGCAGGGCAAACGCATTTTTATGCGTTTGCCCTGATAACGCTCGCCGCATACGGCTGTCATAGGGCTTTTATTGCGGGAAACCCGCAATAAAAGAAAGTGGTTTTATATGCGTTTGTATCGACAGAGTGAATAAAAAACCCTTGAGCCGTTCGACGCTCCGGGCATATTTTTGCGTATGCTATAATAGCTTTATTAATATGACGTTAATGGATGTAAGGGAAGGGACTGCCGCGAGGGTTGTCGGCGTGAAGGACGGCGCGTCCAAAAGACGCCTGCTTGACTTCGGCTTCACCCCGGGGACAATCGTCACCGTAAACAACGCCGCGCCGTTCGGCGGCACGGTGTCTGTAGGTCTGCGGGGGTATACCGTAGCCGTAAGAGCGACCGCCGCCCGCGCGGTAGAGGTGATTCCGTGCATGTAAAACTCGTCCGTATAAGCCTTGCCGGAAATATGAACGTAGGAAAAACCTCGCTGTTTAACGAGCTTACGGACAGCTTTATGCACGTCGGCAATTGGCACGGCGTAACGGTCGAGTCCGCGGAAAAAACCTTCGCGCGCGGCGATACGCTTATACAAATGCAGGACTTACCGGGCATTTATTCGCTCACGGCGGTTTCGCCGGAGGAGGTCGTGAGCCGCGACGCGATACTTTCGGGCGAATACGACGTGCTTATAAACGTATGCGAGGTTAATAATCTGTGCCGCAATCTCTATTTTACCCTGCAGCTGCTCGAGCTTGACGCGCCCTTTGTTATCGCCGTGAATATGGTCGACGAGTTGGAGAGAACGGGCAAAACGATCGACTATAAATATATTTCCGATAGGCTCGGCGTGCCCGTAATACCCGTAAGCGCAAAATACCGCGGCGGCGCGGATAAGCTTGCGGACGCCGCGATAGCGCGGGCGGCGGCGCGGCGCGCGCGCGTAAGGCTCGGTTATCTGGATAAGCTGCCTCTGAAACAAGTTGCGGCGATAATAGCGCCTAACTGCGCCGGAACGGGGTACGGGCTAGAATGGTGCGCCGTAAAGGCGCTCGAAAGGGACGCTTATGTGCTTGACGCGCTCGGACTCACCGCGGCGCAAACGGCCGCAATCGAGAGGCTGGGCGATACGCAGTCCGCGCTCGCCGAGGCAAGATACGGCTTTATCACGGAAATTACCGACCGCGCGGTTAAGCCGCCCGCGGCAACCGCTCCCGGCACGCGCAAACGCGCCTCGGGTTCATCGCCCGGGTATCCGGTGATTGACAAGGTACTGCTCAATAAATATCTTGCCCTGCCGATTTTTTTGCTGATTATGGCGCTGATTTTCTTCCTTACGTTCGCGGAAATTTCCGTGCCGTTTTCTTATTTGCCGGGGGAGGGCTTTGAAAACATGCCCGTTATGCCGGGCGCGTATTTGCGCATGCACATCGGTTGGGTTATACGCAACGCGCTTTACGAACCCGCCGTGAACCTTCTTGCTCATATAAACGCGCCCGAATGGACAATTGCGCTCTTCGCAAGCGGCGTAATTAACGGCGTCGGCGGCGTTGCCGCTTTTTTGCCGCAAATAGTATTGCTGTTCTTTTTTCTCGCGCTGCTTGAGGATACGGGATACATGTCGCGCGTGGCGTTTATGACGGACGGGATTTTCGGGAGGGCGGGGCTTTCGGGGCGGTCGGCGTTTACGCTGATGATGGGGTTCGGCTGTTCCGCCGCCGCCGTGCTTACCGCGCGTAATTTGGAAAGCGAGGCCGTCCGCAAAAAAACGGTGCTTCTTACGCCCTTTATGTCCTGCTCTGCGCGCATGCCCGTATACGCGCTTATCGCTTCGCCGTTTTTCGGCGAGCTGTCCTTCCTCGTCATTTTATCCGTCTATGTTATCGGAATAGCCGCCGCGCTCCTGTGGGCATGGATACTTAACCGCATTCCCGCGCTTAAAGCCGAGCAACCCGACTTTATTATGGAAATGCCGCCTTACCGGCTGCCTACCGCCGTTCGGGTGTCAAAAATAATTGCGGCTAACGCCGAGGCGTTTTTGATTCGCGTAGGCACGCTGATATTTGCCATGAGCGTTATAATGTGGATTTTGTCAAATTTCACTTTCTGTTTTGCGTACGTTGACGGCGGTGCGCACAGTATGCTCGGCGTCTTAGGCGGCGCGCTCGCCGTGCTTTTCCGTCCGCTCGGCTTCGGAACGTGGCAGGCGGCCGGCTCGCTGCTCTCCGGTCTTATCGCCAAGGAAATAGTCGCGGAGTCGCTCGTGTCCATGGCGGGTGCGGCGGGAGGCTCGCTATCGGGCTTTTTTGCGTCGCCCGCGGGCGCGTACGCATATCTTGTCTTTGTACTGCTGTATGTGCCGTGCATAGCGGCGGTGGGCGAAATCGCCAAGGAGTTAGGCTGCAAATTAGCGGCGGCAAGCGCGGCAATGCAACTGGGGACGGCGTATATTTTTGCCTATATTGCGTATCGGCTCGGATTATTCTTTACCGCGCGGGATTTCGGTGCTATAATAAGTATAGTAATATCGGCGGTATTAATTATAGCGGCGGCGCGGATTTTGTACGGCTTGCTCCGTAAAGGGAAGCTGTGCCGGGGTTGCTCCGGCCGCGGTAATTGCCGCGTTTGTAAAGGCGGAAAAAAGGATTGCAAATAATAACCTACAAGCATATCGGCGCGCAAAAGCCGCTCGTTAAGCTGTTGACGGGCAAGGAGTTCGGCATAAGCTATGCCGCGGCGATGAGGCTGCTGCGAAATAAGGATATCAGGATTAACGGCGCGCGCGTAAAAAGCGCGGACACGCTTATTAACGACGGCGACGAGGTGTCCGCGTATTATGCGCCGCCCGTCCGCAATATCGAAACGGTATTTGAGGACGATAATATAATCGTTGCGGACAAGCCCGCCGGCATAGAAACGGAGGGCGCGGGCGACACGCTGGAAACCGCGCTAAAAGCCCGTTACGGCGAAGCGTTGCCCGTGCACCGCCTTGACAGAAATACACGGGGACTCGTCGTTTTTGCGCGCAACCAAGGGGCGTACGCCGCGATGACGGCGGCGTTTAAGGACGGGCTGGTGGAGAAGGGTTATTACGCGCGCGTAATCGGTTCGGTAAAGCAGTCCGAAGCCGAGCTGACGGCGTATTTGTCTAAGGACAGCCAAAAAAGCCGCGTATACATAAGCGACACGCCGCTTGCGGGCGCGGTAAAAATCCGCACGGGCTACACCGTGCTGGAACGCGGCGGCGGCACCACGCTGTTAGACGTGCGCTTACACACCGGCAAAACGCACCAAATACGCGCGCACCTCGCCCATATAGGACACCCTATAGCCGGCGACGGCAAGTACGGCACTAACGCTCAAAACGCGGGGCTGCCCTACAAAACCCAACAGCTTACGGCGTACAGCCTCAAATTCGCCTTTTCCGCTCAATCGCCTCTAGCCTATCTTAACGGCAAGGCCTTTGAAATAAACTGAAGCAAAAACGGCGGACGGTTATATCCGCTGAAAAACGGCAAGGCGTTTCGCTGCGACTCTAATAAAACGTTCCGGCTATTTCGCTTTGTAAGTAAAGGCTATAACAAGGTCGCTCTCGAGAGGGTTTATCGCAAATTTGACGGTGTACTCGTCGGTGTCCAATATGTATTGCAGATGTGCGGTTTTATCGCCGATTTCGATATAACCTAAGGAGTCGTCAAATTCAAAGCCTAAGCCTCCCAGGTATTCAGCATACGCCTCGGCGTCGGACTGTATCTCGTCGGTGTTATTGATGTAGTAATAGGAATAGTAATTTTTCGTAACGCCGTCCGCGGCGGAACGAGATACGATGTTCGCGGTTTTATTTTTGTCAAGAACCGTCGACAGGCTGTCGCACTTAAACTTTCCCTCGCTGTACTCCTTTGTCTGGCAGCCGGACAAGGCAAGGACGGCGACGAGCGCGAGCAAAAATGCGGAAACAGCAACACGTTTTTTCATAGGTATCACCTCACATAAAAGTTTGTACAAATATTATATCACTATTTATTTTCTCATGCAACATAAATTTTATAATTTGTTAAATACGTCCGCCGCCGATTTATTTATCGGGCAATTTCAGGGGCAAACGCATTTTTATGTGTTTGTACATATCGAAACGCTTGACAAACGCGGGGGGGGGGGGGG
>JAITNT010000111.1 GCA_031290295.1 Clostridiales bacterium | reverse complement strand
TTCCGCAAACCGCCGCATATCTATTCCGGAA
Organism: Clostridiales bacterium; assembly: GCA_031290295.1. Classification (GTDB taxonomy): domain Bacteria; phylum Bacillota; class Clostridia; order Christensenellales; family DUVY01; genus JAITNT01. The sequence goes on along the minus strand of JAITNT010000111.1, from coordinate 5,715 downwards.
GCGTTTTTGAGCGTAGACGGCATACTTTCGCTTTATATTAACGTTATCGGCGGACTCAAGGTTTATCCTAAAATGATTGAGAAGCATTTATTTGAGGAGCTTCCCTTTATGGCGACGGAAAACATTCTCATGTACTGCGCGGCTAAGGGCGGCGACAGACAGCTGTTGCACGAGGCTATCCGCGAGCTGTCGGTAGAGTGTCAGGCTAACATCAAGAACGGCGGACAGAGCGATTTACTTGACCGCATCGCGCTTGACGCGCGTTTCGGGATTACAAAATCCGAGCTTACAAGCCTGCTTAGCTCGGGCGGTTTTTCCGGGCTTGCCGGAGAACAGACCAAATTATACGTTCAAAAAGTAAAAAAAATATTAGCGAAGAATGCGCTTTCGGCAACGGAAGTACGCATAAAAGTTTAGGAGGGTTTATATTATGCTGACTGCGATTGTGGGCATCAACTGGGGCGACGAGGGCAAGGGCAGAATGGTCGATCTGCTCGGCGGCGATTACGATATTATCGTACGTTATCAGGGCGGCAATAACGCCGGACATACGGTAATCAACGAGCGGGGAAAATTTATACTCAATCTTCTTCCGTCGGGTATTTTACGGGAGGACGCCGTCAACGTAATGGGCAACGGTATGGTGATCGATATCGAGCATTTGGCGGGAGAGATTGACGCGCTCAATACCAAGGGTATAAAAATCACGCCCGACAACCTTAAAATAAGCGACAAAGCGATTATTTGTATGCCCGTCCACAAGCAGCAGGATATTTTGGAGGAGGAGCGTCTGAGAGATAAAAAGTACGGCTCGACCCGCCGCGGAATCGCGCCGGTATACGCCGACAAATACATGAAAAAAGCGTTAAGAATGGGCGACCTTTGCGCGCCGGCAACGTTACGCGATAAGGTAAAGGGCTTCCTCGACTGGAAAAACCTGATTTTAGAGGGCGCGTACAATAACAAAAAAATGTCCGTAACCGAGCTTATGAACTGGCTTGAAAAATTCGGCAGGCATCTTATGCCGCACGTCTGCGATACGGGCGGTTACCTCTATTCGGCGATTGACGCGGGCAAGAATATAATGTTCGAGGCGCAGCTCGGCGCCTTGCGCGATATCGATTACGGCATTTATCCGTATACTACGTCGTCTAACACGCTTGCGGCGTACGCCCCGATAGGCTCGGGAATCCCGTCCGCCCGTCTCGACGGAACTATAGGCATAATGAAAGCGTATTCCAGCTGCGTAGGCGAAGGGCCGTTTACCGTGGAAATGTCCGGCGCGGAGGCGGAGGCGTTGCGCGCCGCGGGCAGCGAATACGGCGCCGCTACCGGCAGACCGCGCAGAGTGGGCGCTTTCGACGTGCCCGCGTCCAGATACGGCATAAAGCTTCAGGGCGCGGAAACGCTCGCTTTGACTAAGCTCGACGTCATGTCCTATATGGACAAAATCCCCGTTTGCGTAGGCTACAGAATCGACGGCGCGGTAACCTCCGTGTTTCCGTCGGGCGACAGGCTCGCGCGCGCGGAGCCGGTGTTCGAGTATTTAGAGGGCTTCAAAACCGATATTTCCGAATGCAGATCGATAAGGGATTTGCCTAAGGCGGCGCTCGATTATATCAGGTACATAGAAAAAGCCGTCGGTTGCCGCATTAAATATGTGTCGGTAGGCGCGGAAAGAGACGACTATATTATTTTACGCTAAGGCGGTTTAGGAGCGGAATGAATTCTTTTGATAAGCTTAATGAGGAATGTGCGATTTTCGGCATAAGCGGAGAGACGGAGGAGGCGGCGGGTATAACCTACAACGGCTTGCTGTCCTTACAGCACCGCGGACAAGAGGGCGCGGGCATCGCCGCGCTTTCGGGCAACACGATACACTGCTACAAGAACAGAGGGCTTGTCAGCGAGGTCTTTTCGGGGCGCATTCTTGACAAGCTGCCCAAGAGCGGTCTTGCCGTAGGACATACGCGCTATTCGACGACGGGTACTAACTCGGTCGACAACGTTCAGCCCTTTGTCACCGAATACCTTACGGGCAGAATAGCGACCGCTCATAACGGCAACGTCATAAACGCGCGTCAAATCCGCGAAAAGCTCCTGAAGCTCGGGCTTAAATTCAGCGCGACAAGCGACAGCGAAATTATTTCGTCGTTAGTCGCGTATTACACCGTGGAGAGCAAGGATATTCTCAAAGGCGTAGTGCGCGCCGCGCGCGAACTGGTGGGCGCTTTCTCGATAATAATTATTACCGGCGATAATAAGCTCATAGCTATACGCGATTCTCTCGGGTTCAGACCGCTTTGTATCGGGCGTAACGACAAGGGCATGGCGTTCGCCTCCGAAAGCTGCGCGCTCGACGGCTGCGGCTTCGAGTTTGTGCGCGACGTACTCCCCGGTGAAATCGTCGTAATAGAGAACGGCAAAATTATTTACGAGCACGTCGACCTTACCGACAAGAACGTGCCGGGCGGCGGGCTGTGCATTTTTGAATATGTCTATTTTGCCCGTCCCGATTCGGTTATCGATAATCTTGCGGTAAGCGCCGCCCGTCAAAACATGGGCGGTATGCTTGCCGTCGAGCATCCCGTCGAAGCTGACATCGTATGCGGCGTACCCGACAGCGGTACGGAGGCGGCATTCGGTTATTCCGCGGCCAGCGGCATTCCGCTCGCCACGGGCTTCGTCAAAAACCGCTATATCGGCAGAAGCTTTATCTATCCCGTCCAATCCGAACGCGAAAGCGCGGTGCGCCTGAAGCTTAATCCCGTAAGGTCGATAGTTGAGGGCAAGCGCGTTATTTTAGTGGACGACTCCATCGTGCGCGGTACGACGAGCGCTAGAATTGTCCGCGCCATGCGTCAGGCGGGCGCCAGGGAGGTGCATATGCGCGTCTCGTCGCCGCCCTTCAAATTCGCCTGTCATTACGGCACCGACATTGACAGCACCGAGAATCTAATCGCCAACAAAATGAGCATTGACCAAATCCGTCAAAAAATAGACGTTGACAGTTTGGGCTATATCAGCATCAAAAGCCTAAAAACCGCCTGCAGCGCCAGCAACATGGAATTTTGCGTAAAATGCTTCGCCGGCGGCAACGAAGCCGACGGCATTCTAAAAGACAACCTGGAAGCAAAAGAAGGTTGTCAAGGAATAGAAGCCGACTAAGCGTGAATAAGCCGCCCAGACGCGAATGCGCGCTCACTCGCCGCCCTCTGCGGGCGGCTCGATTCGCTTAATCGCATTCGGGCGGACTTCAACGGCATAGTCGAGCCGGGTGTGTACCGCAGCACGTTACTCGCGTGGTCATTCCGCTCGCTTACGCTCGCTGCTGCACGGGTTTCCGAGGTTTTTTTCAGAGGGGTCGCTCCGCAAAAGTGCGATTTTGCTACGCTCCAGTTTTATTTGCATTACTTCGTTCTTCCGTACACTATACAATCAACCCTATCCATGTCAATGCTATCGCGCAGTCGAAACATCTCTTCGCCGCTTTCAACGCCCTATATACAATCAAAACCCTATCCGTCATTGTGAGGCGCGCCAGCGCGCCGTGACAATCCGGTTCTAACTTGCCCTGATTCCAACGTCGGAACGGGCGGTTTTTCCTTTACAAAAACTTGTGAAAGTATTACAATAAACTGTCGTAAAAGATTTCGCTAAGGAGTCTTGTATCGGCATTACCAAATAAATATCGGGAACGGCAAATTTATGAAAAAGACTTATTACATTACTACGCCTATCTACTACCCGTCCGGCAAGCTGCATTTAGGGCATTGCTATACTACGGTATATTGTGATTCCGTTGCGCGCTATAAGAGAATGCAAGGGTACGACGTGCGCTACCTAACCGGCACGGACGAGCACGGTCAAAAGATTGCCGACGTCGCCGAAAAGCTCGGTATGACCCCAAAAAGCTTTGTTGACGGGCACGTCCGCGAAATAAAGGACCTGTGGTACCTTTTGAATATAAATTACGATTACTATATCCGTACCACCGATAAAAAGCATACGGAAGCGGTCAGTAAGATTTTTGATAAGCTTTATGCGCAGGGCGATATTTACAAGTCCTCGTACGAGGGCTTGTACTGTACGCCTTGCGAGTCCTTTTGGACCGATACGCAGGCCGTCGGCGGCAAATGTCCCGACTGCGGACGCGAGGTAAAGCTCGCCAAGGAGGAAAGCTACTTTTTCAGACTGTCCAAATATCAGGAGCGCATAGAGAGGCTGCTTACGGAAACGGACTATTTGCAGCCCGCTTCGCGCGTCAACGAGATGGTCAACAATTTCGTAAAGCCGGGGCTTACCGACTTAGCCGTTTCGCGTTCTACCCTCAAGTGGGGAATTCCCGTTTCGTTCGACTCGGGACACGTAATCTACGTTTGGATTGACGCGCTGTCTAATTACGTGAGCGCGTTAGGCTATACGAGCGAATACGACGCCGATTACAAAAAATTCTGGCCCGCCGACCTTCATGTCACCGCCAAGGAGATAGTGCGCTTCCACGCGATCGTGTGGCCCGCGATACTTATGGCGCTCGGCGAGCCGTTGCCCAAGAAGCTTTTCGGGCACGGTTGGCTGCTCTTTTCGGGCGACAAAATGAGCAAGTCACAGGGTAACGTACTCGACCCGTTCATACTGATCGACCGTTACGGCGCGGACGGCGCGTATACGTCGGAAATTATGCTCACAAAAATTAATAACGATTTGGTTAACGACCTCGGTAATTTGCTGTCGAGAACGACGGCGATGACCGAGCAATATTTCAAGGGCAAAATACCTAAGCCCGCCGACCCGACCGCCGACGATGCCGCGTTGCGCGCGCTTGCATCGGCGTTGCCTAAAAAGATTGAAACGGCTATGGACGAGCTTCAGACGGCAAAGGCTCTGGACGAGATTTTTGCTCTTATCGCGGCGGCGAACAAATATATCGACGTCACCATGCCGTGGAAGCTGAACAAGGACGGCGATTCCGTCCGCCTCGGCGCCGTGCTGTATAATCTTCTCGAGGTTCTCAGGTACGCGGCGGTAACGCTCTCCGCGTTTATTCCGGAAACCGCGGGTAAAATCTTTGCCAAGCTCGGAATTTCCGCCGATAACGATAAGCTTGTAACGCTTGCCTCGCTCAAAAAATTCGGCGCGTTGAAAACGGGCAGGGTTCGCAAGGGCGCGGCAATTTTTAACAGGCTTAACGTCGAGGACGAGTTAAAGGCGCTTGAAAAAATCGCCGTCGAGATTTCGGCAAAGGCCGAAGCGGAGCAAGCGTCCGAGAAGAACAAGCTGCCCGAGGGCGTAATTTCTATCGACGACTTTTTTAAGGTGCAGCTGCGTATAGGCAAGGTGCTCGACTGCGTTCCCGTTCCAAAAAGCGAGAAGCTCCTGAAGCTGACGGTAGCGGACGGCGAGGGAACGGCGCGCGTAATTGTCAGCGGTATCGCCAAATATTATACGCCCGAGGAAATTACGGGCAAGGATATCGTTTTTGCGGCTAACCTGAAGCCCGTCAAGCTGTGCGGCATAGAAAGCAACGGCATGATTTTGTGTGCGGATTCCGCGGACGGCGTGACGCTGATACGTCCCGAAAGGGCAACCGCCGCGGGGTCGGAGGTTCGTTAATGCTTATCGATACGCATACGCACCTCAACGATCCGCGCTATAACGGTAATATTACAGCCGAGCTTGCGGGAATGAACGAATGCGGCGTCGGGCTTGCCGTAG
>JAITNT010000090.1 GCA_031290295.1 Clostridiales bacterium | reverse complement strand
TATCTATTTTCCGCAAATATGCTTGTTATCTTAACCGTAATTACACTAAAATACCGCAGGAACGGAAGCATTAATTGTTCCGTTTTTATGCGTTTCGACAAAATATGAGGTATTTTTGTAAAATAATATTTAATTTTGTAAAAAACATCTCCCTTTTTTTATTGCTTTTTCCGCATTTTATGATAAACTATGCTTGTTGCATACATGTCCGGGTTCTTCATTCTTTCGGACTGTTTCCCGCGGTTCAAAATATTAGGAGGTATTACCATGAGTAAATTCAATCTTGCAATAGTCGAGGACAGCCCGCAAATTATGAAAATGCTGAAGGACACGTTTGAATCGAGCGACGAATTTAACGTTTGCTTTACCGCGGGCGACGGGTTGCTTGCCGTAGCCGGTATCGAACAGACCGCGCCCGACCTGCTGATATTAGATATCGTGTTACCGGAGCTTGACGGCTTCGGCGTAATGGAGGCTTTGCGGGCTTCTAATTCCTTCCCTAAAACCATTGTTCTATCCGCGCTCAGTCAGGAGACGTTCGTTACTAAGGCTTTTAGACTGGGCGCGTCCTACTACATGATAAAGCCGTTTAATATCGCAGCGCTCGAGGCTCGGCTTTTGGAAATCGGCGCGGGCGCTCAAAGGTCCGCTCCTCTTGCTAACGCTTACGAACGCGCCGCTTCCGACTACCGCAATACCGAAAACACCGGCAAGCCTATGCGCTCTAAAAGTCTGGAAGAAAAAATAACCAACATATTTATTTCCGTAGGTATTCCCGCTCACATCAAGGGCTATCAATTCCTGCGCGAAGCTATCAAAATGGCTATCGACACCCCGGAGATAATTAACTCCATAACCAAAAAGCTGTACCCGTCCATCGCGGAGCGTTTCGGCACGAGCGCGTCTAAGGTAGAGCGCGCAATCCGCCACGCCATTGAGGTGGCGTGGAACCGAGGCAAAATAGAGAACATCAACACCCTTTTCGGCGTCAAGGTCTACTCTAATAACGAGAACCCACTAACGGCGAGTTTATCGCTCTCATCGCCGACAAGCTTCTTCTGGAAGGCGCTTGAGTAAACACGACCCGACCGCAACCGCGGCGAAGAAGTAAATATATGGGCGGCGAAAGCGGCGAGTAAAGGAATAGGACAGAGGACAAGTGAATGATTGGTAAGCGGCGATAAAAGGGGAAAAGATGATAAAATTAAACCGGATTGTCACGGCGCTGAAGCGCCTCGCTAAGGGCAATAGCGGGCTAGTGTTGTTTGTATGGGGCGTTGAAAGCGGCGAAGAGATTCTTCGACAAGCTCAGAATGACATTGATGGGGTTGATTGTATAGTGTACGGAAGAACAAGGTGAACCGTACCGCTAGCGAGCGCCACGCGAAGCGCGCGAGCGGCTTTTAACCGTACTATACGGGTATGCAGTAATAACCCGGATAAGACTATGCCTATGAAGTCCGCCCGAATGCGAAGAAGCGATACGTAGCCGCAACAGGCGGCGAGCGAGCGCGCATTCACGTTTGGTCGGCTTATTCTACTTGTCCTCTTCTCTCGCCGCCCTTGCTAATACATTTTACTTGTCCTTTTATTCCCTTTGGGATATCGGGACATAGGGCTTCCTTTCGGCTACGGCTTGGTAGCCGGGGCGGATTATTTTGCCGTTGTTGGCAAGCTCCTCTATGCGGTGGGCGCCCCAGCCCGCTATTCTCGAGATCGCGAACAGCGGGGTATACAGCTCCGTGGGCAGTCCCAGCATGTCGTAGACAAGACCGGAATAAAAGTCTATATTTGCGCTTACGCCCTTGTAAATCTGGCGTTTTTCGCCGATTACTTCGGGAGCGAGGCGTTCGTTTTTGGCGTAAAGCTCGTATTCCGCGTCTCTGCCTTTCTCGTGGGCTAACCTCTCGACAAAGCTTTTAAGGACGTCGGCGCGGGGGTCGGATATGGAATATACCGCGTGACCCATGCCGTAAATAAGCCCGGACTTGTCGAAAGCTTCCTTGTCGAGCAGCTTAGCGATATAGTCTTTGATGTCGCCGTCCGAACGGCTTTTGAGGTTCTTGGCGATGTTGTCAATCATCTTGACTACCATGATATTTGCGCCGCCGTGGCGGGGTCCCTTGAGCGAGCCGAGCGACGCGGTTATCGCCGCATATGTATCCGTACCCGAGGAGCTGACGACGTGCGTGGTAAAGGTTGAGTTATTGCCGCCGCCGTGTTCCGCGTGCAAAATCAGGCACATGTCGAGTATCAGGGCTTCAAGCTCGGTGAATTTGCTGTCCTCTCTTATCAGATGCAGTATGTTTTCCGCCGTGGAGAAGTCCTTGACGGGCTGATGAATTATCAGGCTTGCGCCGTCGTGAAAATGCCTGTGCGTATTGTACCCGTATACCGAAATGAGCGGAAACTGCGCCGTAAGCTGCAAAAGCTGTCTTAGAACGTTGGATATGCTTATGTCGTCGGCATTCTCGTCGTACGCGTATAGCGACAGCGCGCCGCGCGAAAGCGCGTTCATCATGCATTGCGAGGGCGCTTTCATTATAAGGTCGCGCACAAAATACTTGGGCAACCGTCTTAGGTCGTTCAAAAGCGTGACGAAGCCTTTAAGCTCTTTTCTTGTGGGCAAGCGTCCGAACAGCAGCAGATAGGTTGTTTCTTCAAAGCCGCAGCGGCGTTCACGCAGGAATCCGCGCACTATTTCCTTGATGTCGTACCCTCTGTAATACAGCTCTCCCGGTATCGCCCGCCGCGTCCCGTCGGGCATTTCCTCGGAGGATATAATCTCGGATATTTCGGTGACGCCGCAAACTACACCCCTGCCGTTTATATCGCGGAGCCCGCGTTTCACGTCGTACCGACCGTAATAATCGTTGTCGATAAGAGCGCACTCGCCCGCCGGAGTCGCAAGCTGCTCTATGAGCTTCCTTGATTTTTCTGTAAAATAATGTGACATGATTTGCCTCCTGTTAAAGTTGTCGCGAAACTAAACGCGCGAAGTTTCGCTGCACCTTCGTTATCGCGAAAGACGCGAAAGCGCGCTCGTGCGAGCCGTAAACTGCGGTAAAGATCGGGGGCGTTTAATTTAGTAACGTGTTATTGAAAAAAATCAAACACACCGTATTTTACGGCGCAAAAGCACTATATATGACATTATAACAAAAAAGCGACGGAAAGTCAAGACTGCGGAGCCTAGGGGAGTGCCCTAATTACGTGCAAAGAATTAGGCGATGTGATATAATGAAAGCATGGAAAGGAAAGAAAGAATGGTAGGGCGCGTTTGTCCGCATTGCGGGAATACGACGAAGCAGTGGAAAATGGGCGCTAATGCGTCCGGGACACAACGTTTTTTGTGTGGACAATGTAGAAAGTCATACACGCCCGCGCCGCGTCCGCACGCGTACGACGAGGTAAAGCGAACGGAAGCGTTGCGCCTTTTGGCGGCGGGCGTAAGCGGACGCAGGGTCGGGCAATTGTTGCACATAGGCAAAAACAGCGCATACAATTGGGC